>NZ_QMIN01000093.1:26987-48844 GCF_003287795.1 Actinomyces sp. Z5 | reverse complement strand
AAGACATCATGCCCACAGCGGCTGGCCCAGCCACCGGCACTCCTTCACCGGCGACCACAAACAAGGTAACGGGTGACGCGGCCGCGCTAATGGGGTCGCACCACCCAACAGTTGACGCCTTCACGCGGGGATGAGATTGCGGACCACCGCGGTCATGGCCGCCCGGTAGCCGGCGACGCTGAAGCGGGTGCGCGCCTCCTGCGCCCCGCACCGGGCCAGGCGGGCGGCGAGGTCGGGGTCGGCGGCGAGCCTGCCCAGTGCAGTCGCGAGCGCCGCGGGGTCATCCGGGGGCACGAGCAGGCCGGTGACGCCGTCGTCTACGACTTCCTTAAGGCCCTGCACGCCCGAGGCGACCAGCGGACGGGCGGCGTGCATGGCCTCCACGGCCGTATTGCCGAAGGGCTCCTGCCGCGAGGGCACGACGACGACGTCCGCCCGTTCCAGCACCGGCCAGGTCGGGTGGACATAACCGAGGAAATCCACGTGCCCGGCCAGGTCCGGTGCGGCGGCACGCTCGCGCAGCTGCGCCTCGTACCACTCATAGCCCGGGAAGATCGAGCCGGCCACCTCCAGCGAGGCGTCGACACCGCGTTCGCGCAGCAGCGCGACCGCATCCAGCAGCACGTCCACGCCCTTGCGGGGGGACAGCCTGCCCACCATGGCAATCCGCAGCGGTGCGTGGGGAGCGCGTTCATGCAGCGGGGCGGGTGACTGCGGCGGGCCCGCCACGCCGTTGTGCACTACCCGGGTGCGCCCTGCCAGCAGCGGCTGCGCGGACAGCAGCGCTTGCCGGGCGGCCTCGGAGTTGGCCACGATCCGGGTGGCGGCGAGCAGTGGTGCGTTCAGACCCGCGCGGATAAGCAGGTGCTGGGTGTCCTCGGCCTCGTGCACGTGTGACAGCACCGGCACGCCGGCTGCACGTCCCGCCAGCGGCCACCACGGGATCGTCACGGTGTTGGCCAGCAGCAGGTCGGCGCCGCAGGCTTTGATCAGGCCGCGCAGCCGGGCGAGTTCGCCGGGCGCCCGCGCCGCCAGGACCGCCAGACCGCGGGGACTCAGCAGCGCCTTGCGCAGCACCGTGAAGGGGACGACGGCGACGCGCGCCCCCACACCCTCGAGTACACCCACCAGCGGACCCTCCTCGGGCAGGGCCACGTTGACGCGGTAGCCGGACTCGATCAGTCCGGTGATGGTCTCCACTAGCTGCCAGTCGGAGCCATACAGGTCGGGGGACGGGTGGGCGACCAGCACCAGGGGTGAGTCGGACCGGGGTGAGGTGGGAGCACTCATGCGGGGAATGCCCCCGTTCGCCGTCCGGAGGGGCGCCGGCGTCGGGGGCCCTGTTCGGCCAGGCGGCGGCACAGTGCCTCGTAGCGATCGGTCACCTCATCCCAGTCGTACAGGGCGGCCCGGCCGCGGGACAGCTCCCCGCGGCGTGCCTGCGCGTCCGGATCGGCCTCCGCGGAGTCGACCAGGGCGGCGACGTCGGCGGCCGTGGCCCAGTAGCGGCCGGCGTCGCCGAGCACCTCCCGGTTGAAGGGGACGTCGAACGCGTCCACGGCGGCCCCGGCGCCGATGGCGCGCAGCAGAGAGGGATTGGTGCCGCCCACGGAGTGGCCGTGGTAGTAGACGAGCGCGCCCGCGTACAGCTGGTCGAGCAGTTCCTGGTCCCAGACCCCGCCGAGTAGGCGGACGCGGGAGTCGGCCAGCTGCTCGATGCGGGCCGTGTACTCATTCGCGTAGGGGGCTGAGCCGACGACGACGAGTGGCAGTCGTGCCCCCGAGCGGACGTAGCCGTCGACGATCACGTCCACGTGGTTCTCGATCTCGAAGCGGGCCACCACCAGGTGGAAGCCGTCGGCCCGCAGCCCGAGCTCGGCCAGCCGGTCGGTGCCGACGACGACCTGCGGGGCCCCGTAGGCGATCAGGTCCGTGTCCGCCTCGAACTCCTCGGCGTAGTAGTCGGCGATGCCCTGGGCGTCGGCGATCAGCGCGTCCGAGTAGCGCACCGCCAGCGCCTCGGCCGCCCGGTAGTAGCGCCTGCCCGTGGGCCCCCATTTGCCGCGCCGCCACTCCAGGCCATCCACGTGGGTGGCCACGGGGATGCGGGCGGCGCGCAGGGCCGGCAGGAAGGGCGAGTTGGCGGCGTTGAAGACGATGGCGACGTCCGGGTGGACGCGCGGCAGCAGGTGCCGCACCGACAGTGCGGTGTGGGAGAGCGTCTCCAGGGAGCGCTTCTTCAGCGCCGGCAGCTCCACCACCCGCATGCCGCGATACATGCGGGGCAGGGGCGTGTCCGGTTCGGGGTTGCGGGAGTAGACGAGTACCCGGTGGCCCCGTGCGGCGAGGCGACGGCCGACCTCCTCGATGGCGGTCTCGAAGCCCCCGTAGCGTGCGGGCACGCCGCGGGTTCCGAGCATGGCGATGCGCAGCCGGTCGGGCCACGCGGCGGAGGCGGTGGAGCTAGCGGTCATTGGGCCTCTCTCGTGGGGTGAAGCGTTCCCGGTGGACGAGACGCAGCCCGTCGATCGCCCCGCGTACGGCGGGCACCAGGGTGGTGGTGGGATGGGTCAGCAGCTGACGGCGGCCGCCGCGCAGGAGGATCCGCCAGGACTCCTGGGGGGTGCGCCGCACCCAGCGGGCCAGTTCTCCGCGGCGTGCCCAGCGCGTACCCAGCAGCAGGCGGTTGCGGACGTTCCAGTAGTAGTAGGTAGCCGAGTGCCGCTGCCCGCCCGGCCGTTCACGCGACGTGGTGTCGGCCGCGCCGGCGGGGTCCGCCGATTCGCTGCCGGTTGCGTCTCGGCGGGGGCGCTGGGTTCCGCCCTCCACATGGCGGGCGACGATGTCGGTGTCGTTGAGCAGACGACCGCCGGCGGCCAGTACGCGTAGGGAGAAGTCGACGTCCTCCCAGTACAGGAAGTAGTCCTCCGCCAGGCCACCGGTCGCCTCCCACAGCCGGCGGGAGACCGCGAAGCAGGCGCCGGTCAGCCATTCCGCGTGACGGTGCCCCGGGATCAGAGTGGTGCGTGGAGACCGGGTGGCGCCGTCGGTCAGGTCCACGCGGTAGCCGTAGAAGACGGGCCTGCCGACATCGTCGACGATCATGGGAGCGACGAGCGTCATGGGGTCCGCCTCTACATGCGCCACGAGCGCGGCGAGCTGATCGGGGGCGATGGTCGCGTCCGGATTGAGGATGGCGAACGTCTGGGCGCCGGCGTCGAGTGCTGCTCGGACGCCCAGGTTCACGCCGGCGCCGAAGCCGAGGTTGGCGTCGGGCAGTACCGTCAGCCAGCCGTGGGCTTGGGCCTGGGCGGTCACGGCTGCCCGCTCGGCGGGGGTCGTCGCGTTGTCTACGATCACAATCCGAGGTGTCCCGGTACTCGGGGAAGCGTCGGCGGAAAGGGGGACGAGATTGGTCTCCAGCAGCTCGTGCGATCCGTAGTTGACGACTATGACTGCCGTGGAGGAGAGGTTAGTCATGCCAGCCGTATCTTCTTAACCGGGGTCCGATTGGGTGGTTGTGGTCGCAACCAAGGGGAGCGTCTCAGCGAGACCGCGTACTCGGGGGCGATGATACTATGCCAAGACTATTCACGAGTGGTCTACGCCGATGGACTACTCCCGTGATTCGTTGGGAGTTCCCCATGCCCGCAGGCCCGCTCACCCTTGACGTGGCGGTATGCACCTACAAGCGCCCCGAACGGGTGGCCGGCCTGGTGCCGCAGCTGCTCTCGCAACTGCAGGACCTGGAGGAGGTCGATGCGCGGGTGGTGATCGTGGATAACGATGCCGCGGGGTCGGCCCGTGAGCGTCTCGTCAATGCCGGCGGGGTCGGTCAGGATGGGCGCGTGCATGTGGTCGTGGAGCCCACCCCGGGGCTGTCGGCGGCGCGCAACCGTGCCCTGAGCGAGGCCGCTGAGCGCGATCTGCTGGTCTTCATCGACGACGACGAGTTGCCGGCCGACGGCTGGCTCGCCGCCCTGGTGGCGACCTACCGGAACACTGGCGCGGTCGGGGTGACGGGGCCAGTGGAGTCGGTCTTTGAGCAGCAGCCGGATCCGTGGATGGCATCGGCTCCCGTATTCCGCAGGGTGCAGCGCCCCACGGGAACGCCCATGCGCAGTGCCGCCACCAACAACCTGCTGCTGGACATGACCGTGGTGCGCCGCCTGGGACTCGAATTCGATCCGCGCTTCGCCTTCACCGGCGGGGAGGACACCTTCTTCACCCGCTCGCTGACCGCCCGCGCCGGTGCACTCGTCTGGTGCGACGCGGCTGTGGTTTCCGAGACCGTTCCCTCCGAGCGGGCCAGCCGCGAGTGGGTGCTCACCCGGGCCCGTCGTAACGCCGAGACCTGGGCCTGGGTGCGACTGCTGGACACGAGCGGCTGGCGGCGTGCCCGGCGGCGCCTGGAGTTTACGGCGCGTGGTACGGCGCTGTGGCTGGTCGGCTCGGCCCGTGCCCTGGCATCCCGAGGCGAGGATGCGGACCGTCAGGCGCAGCGGGCGCAACATGAGCACCGCGCCGCGGGCGGCCGCGGCATCCTGCGGGCGACGCTGCTGGGGCCGCACACCGCGCCCTACGCACGCTGAGACGCCGCAGCAGGTCGAATCCGCGCCCCCCGTGCGGGCCGTGGCCCAGCTCACCGGTGCTCAGGGCTGGACCCTGGTTTCATCCTCCACACTCAGCGCGGCGAACTTCAGCGCCTGCCCGGTTGAGGTGGCGCTTCCCGAGAGGTAGGTGTTGATACGGACGACGCCGCGGCGCTGGAGCCTGGGTTCAGCGTCAGTGGCCGTGGCATCCCACTCGGCGGGCGCGGAGGCCTCTCCCAACCAAACCTTGGCCCGCAGCGTGGTGGGCGAGGTGCCCGCCGCCTCGACGACGACATTCACCCGCATGCCCGGGCTGAACGTGCCCTCCACCGGGATCGTGGCCAGCGTGGTTTCCTGCGGGCCGACCCGCTTCATCAGGCTGGCGGAGAGTCTCCCATTGTCCAGGACTGTTTTCACGTAGTAGCAGTCCGAAGACCCGGCGATGCCACGTGCGGCGATCGAGACGTAGGTCCTCCCTCCCGCCCCGTTCTCGGCGAAGGTGAAGTAGGCGTTGACGCGGGTGCTTGTGGAACTGTAGTTGCGCACGGTGGCGGAGGAGCCTGCGCCGGCTTCTGGCATGGCGATGACCCCGTAGCCGTCCGCACCGCCGGTGAAACGCGCTGCGGGTGCGACCGACCAGGAGGTGCCCCAGCCGCCACTGACGGCGGTCTCGAATTGGTCGCCCCAGATGCCGTCGTTCAGACGCGTGTTGCTGCCGAGGTCCGACGTGGAGGTGTCCCAGGCGGCGTTCACGAGTGCGCCCCTGTCCACCGTTGCTCCCGTCGGCAGTCCGAGCGCGGTCGCGACCGCGGCGCTGAGCGGCTTGCCCGAGTCTTCCGCCGGAGAGCCCGCCCGAATCCGGTAGTCGCCGCTGTAGTCGGTGATAGTGCTGGTCTCGCGAACAAAGATCGGAGAGTCGCCGCGATCGGCGCGAAGGTCGAGCGAGTGGGAGTCCTTGCCGGCAATCGTCAGGCCCTGCGCCTGGGACTCCTGCGTGAGCGTCTCGGACACGGCCCAGGAATCGGGGCCTAGGCCGAAGTTGGTCAGGTAGCGGTCGGAGCCCGTGCCGGAATCTATGGTTTGCGGCCGGACGAACACGTTGTAGTCGGACTCGGCGAGCTGCTCGTTGGCGCCCGCGAATCTTCCCTCCGCCTCGTCCGGGCGCGGCAGGTTCCTGGATGCCTCGACCAGGATCATGTTCGTGTAGCGATGATTCTTGTTGGCGCCGGGATCGGTGAAGGCCGTCCGTGGCTTAGAGGCGATGATGTTGTTGATCAGCTCGTTGTTCAGTGAGTCCCATGCCATTGGCTTGGTGGTGTCACCGCCGTTGTATTCTCCGGCGCTCCACTTCTCGACGTAGCCGGCCGGGCAGGTATCCCACTCGCTCGACAGGTTGCATGCGTCGATGCGTCCGTCCTCGCGTACGTAGATCGGGTCGATGGTGCCGACGATCGTGTTGTTCCAGACCTTGTCGCGCGCGCTGCCGGACAGCTGAATACCGGTCTTGGATCCCTGAATCAGGTTTGAAACGATGACGTTATTCTGGCCGATCTCGTCCAGGATCGCGATGCGGTCGATGTTGATGAACGAGTTCCCCACGATCACCGAGTTGATCACACCTTCGTCCAGCCACAGGGCGTTGAAGGCGGTGGGACGCGCCTTGTTCATGCTGAGGTCGGAGGCGTCGAGGGGCTCGTCCGAATCGTCCTGCAGCGCTTGTGAGCGGTCGAAGGTATTGCCCTCGAGGCGCAGGGAATCGCTGTGAGTCAGTTTGAGGTCCGCCACTGTGCAGTAGGCGCCGCAAGCGGCGGTGATGAAACTCTTATTGCCATTCCCTGTGAATGTATTTCCGTACATGAAAAGGCGGTGAGCGCGATTCGCTCCGGCGCCGTTGCTGCCGTTCCCCGTAAAAACCGAATTCGTCACGGTGACGTCATTGGCGTCGATGTGAAGTGCGGGTCCCGCCTGGGAGCCGGAGAACGTGACCCGGTCGATGCGCGAGTTGTTTGAAACATTGAAGACCATGGTCGCGTTGCCGTTCGTGCCCCAGACCGGCTCGACGTAGCTCCACGACTGGATCGGCGCGTAGTTGCTGATCGTCAGGCCGGTCACCGCCGCGCCGTCGCCGGTCATGGTGAGAGCCCGGCCGTGCTGGATTATCTCGACAGTATTGTCGCCGGGGTCGCAGCCCAGGACGTACTGCGCGCCCGTATGTGGGCCTTGCACCCAGGAGGACTCGCTGTCGGAGTTCGCCAGCCGGGAAGCGATGGCGGGGTTCTCCTCAGCGGCCAGGTCCCTGACGTAGAAGGTCATCGTCCCCGGCTTGACCTCGGCGGGGTCATCCACCTGGGTCAGCTCCTCGGCGGTTCCGTCGGCTCCAACGAAGAATACGGCCTCCGGGAAGCGAGACATATCGCCGTCCACCTTCTTGGGATTAGTGGAGGCGTCCTGGTTGAACCGCACGAAATCAGTGCGCTTGCTGGTCCAGATGCCGTTCTGGCCGGTGAAGTCGGCCCGCGCCAGCGCCTCGGTGCCGGTAAGAACGGGCTTGGTCCCATTCTTGGCCTTGAGCGTGACTCCGTTGAGGACCAGTTCACCCTCACGGTAAGTGCCGCTGTCAACCTCCACCGTGTCCCCAGGGTCAGCGGCCTTGAGTGCGGAGCCGATCGTATGGAAGGGGTGCGCTGCCGTGCCGTCCGCGCTCTTGTCGTCCGCCGAGGCGCTGACGTGGATCGTGTCCGTAGCCGCCGCGGCATGCGTGGTCGGGGCAGTGCAAAGAGTGATTGAGACGAGGGTGAACAGCACAGTAAGGGCGGGGGCGATGCGTTTCATGACGTAACTCCGACTCAGGGGGCGTGTGAGCAGCGTAACATAGGTCTACCGCTGTGGTGATCGTCGTGTGATCGCATGTGCAGTTGTCTACGTCATGAATGGTGGCCTACTCAGGCGTCGGCGGTGTCGCGGGTGGAGTGGCCGTGTTCTGGACTGCGCCCTCGTCGTCGCTGCTTACGCGGATGCGAAGCAGTAGGAACGAGACTGCAAGGCCGATCAGGGCTCCGATGATGCCGCCGACTGCTCCGTAACGTGCCTTTGAGGGGCCGGATGGTGCAGAGGGAAGAGAGGCGGCGTCTACGTCCGTCAAAGACAGGCCCGTCTCGTCCTGGGGGGTTATTGACAACTCCGATACTACCCGACGCAACGCGGTGACCTCGGCCTCGGCGATCACCTGCGCGGTCTCGGCAGACGATGCGGAAGCCGAGACAGTGATGATCAGGCTGTTGGTCGAGCTTGTCACCGTGACCGCGCGCTTCACCTCGGCCTGGTCGATCCCAGTGGTCTGCGCGACCTCCGCCAGCACCGAGTCGGATGTGCTGAGCTGGATAATCGTCGGCATCACCGTATTGATGATGTTCGTTGCGGAGGAGACGCTGCGACCCCCGTCGCTGGTATCGGCGGCAACAAGAGCGCTGGCCGTGGAGGTGTAGACCGGGCCGCTTATCGTAGCGAATACGACTCCGACGATGACGCCGAGAACGAGATGCGCCAGCCACAGTGGCGCCAACTTCAGCAGGCCGCCGATCCGGTCAGCCTCGTCTTGGCTCATGGGTGCCCCCTCATCATGCCAATCCCCGCACGAGCCACCACGCGAGCTCGGCGGGTCTCCAAGGCGTTGTGTCAGGACACCAGGTTAGCCGTGCATCCGGGCTGTGTGGGCGGGATCCGCGGTGATCCCCATCGCGACCGCTGTTCAGGCGAGTGAGAATGGTGCCTGATTTGAGGCCACCACGGGCACCGACTCGATCAGGCCCAGCCCGGGGAAGAGCACCTCAACATCGTCGTTGCCTGTGACCTCGTCGAAGACGGCGAAGGCAGCATTCAGGGACGCGTCCGCGGTGGTGCTGTTCACCGCGGGCTGCTCGCTCAGTGGGCGCAGGCCGAGTCCGCGACTGAGTGACAGCAGTCGGATCTTCCCGGGCGTGTAGCCCATGGATGCCATTTTGAAGGCGCCGGTGCAGGTCAGCAGGTCGGTGCCGGCCGAGTTCGTCGCCACGCGCAGCACCGTCTTGCCGTTCATGACAGCTGCAGGTCCGACGATCAACTCCGCGGCGGCGGCGCATGCCGACGGTTCTGTGAAGGGGAGGCCGAGAGCCATCGCTGTGCCGCCGACGACGACCAGGCCGAATCGGCGTCGGCTCAGTGAGAATGGCATGTTTGATGTACCCGGGGCGAGGTGTCGAGCGGTCATTGACAACGCTTTCATGAAATTACCATCCCATCAACTTTTGCGCACATGGCGCCGATCGCGCCGTGGTTGATGCAGGTATCCAGCGCCCGTTGGCTTTCGCAGATGTGCCCGATGAGCGGCACACCGTATCCAGCGGCGGTCTGCCAGGCGGCGTCGCTCGCGTGCCAGGGCACCCCGAGTACGTCCCAGTAAGGCGCCCAGACGGCGGCCTGACCGCTGGTGATGTGCTCTTCGTAAACGTAACCCCAGGTGCGGAAGCCCGCCTTGCGCCAGATTGTTGCCAGCCAGGTGGCGTCGCCGAAGAACTTGAGGATCGTGTGTTCCGGATCCAGCCATGGTAGGTAGGTCTCATGTGCGGCTGCGCTGTATTTTGGGTCAACGAAGAGGACGTGGTCGTCGCCATAGGCGGCCAGTAGGTCATCGAGCCGCGTGAAGGGCTCACCCTTGGTGGTGAATCGGCGCACCTCGGCCCAGGTCATCTGGGCGACCGGCGTGGTTGGAGCGCCAGCGTCAACGCCCTGGAGATTCCGGTCGTGGACGCCCACGGGAACACCGTCGGCAGTCAGATTGAAGCTGAACTCCATGGCCGGTATGCCCCGCGTTGCGGATTCGCTATAGGCGCGCAGACTCATCTCTGGCCAGTCGGCCGAGCCTCCTCGGTGGGCGATCATCCAACTGCCCGTACGTGAAAGCAGAGTGTCCACGTCGACGCTCACCGGCTCGTTCAACACGGCCTGGGTGCTGGAGGTTGTCTGCTCATCGGCTCGACGCACGGACACGTTCACGGTCGTAGCCGAGTCCTGCGCAGGCTGTAGTCCGACCGCCGCCCACACGGTGGTGGCGGCCGTCTTGGTCTCTGTTATCGAACTTCCTGAGTCGGAGATGAGGAGAACGCGGAGGGATGACCATGCAGCGGTTGTGCTTGCCTGGCCGTCATAGACCATCTGCCCGCCCGTCACGGTAAAGGCGTTGAGCGGCACACCTTTAGATCCATGCTGCTGAGTTATGAGCAGGCCAGGAGCAGGCGCTGCTGGGCGGGTCGTCGTCCAGTTCGTGAGCACAGGAGTCGAGCCCGGTTCCACGCCCGACAGGGCCAGGAGGAGCGCTCGCTGTCGTGCGGCGTAGCTCGTACCGGAGTGCCACCATTGGGGGACAGTCACCTCGCCGGTCTGGGTGGCTCGTGTCCAAGCGATGGAGCCAGAGCGATTCGCGCTGTCGGTTCCGTCCGAGTAAGAGTGCTCCCACCCCTCCGGGACGCCCGCCTTGCCCATGTGGCCCCACTGCGAACTGGTGATCAGTACCAGTAGCTGTCCCGCCCGAGTGGAGACGGTCAGTGGGGAGCCGGAGCCGGCATAGGCCTCGGCGTGTGCTGAGGCTTCAACCTGTATCACGAGAGCTCCCTTCGTCTGTTCGGCGCCTGAAATACCATGAGCGCCGACCTTGTCTCCGCGGTAATAGCGAGATGCACGCTAGCAGGCGGCTAAGGAATGCAGGCAATCGTGTTGCCAAGGTGCAATGGTCGGTTGCGAGGCCGAGATGCGGGAGAAGCGGCGGCGAGAGTATGAGAAACTATGCCGGCGCCCGGCCGCACGGTCGGCCACGGGCGCTCTTCCGCCCTGGTGTAGAGGCAGCACGCAGGCCTTTGGAGCCTTGAGAGCCGGGTTCGAATCCTGGGGGCGGAACCGAGCCGGCACGACGCCACGCAGTCGCGCCGGCTGAATAGACGGTGCGCGGATCGGGTTGGGGCCTGGCGGCGGGCGACGTAGGATGGCATCGCCGGGCCGCCAGCGGCCTTGAGCCTCACCTTGAGATCCACTGAGAAGAGGACCCGTGGCTTCCACCTCCCCCGCCGCCGTCATCGTCATGGCCGCCGGCAAGGGCACCCGCATGCGCTCGTCCCTGCCCAAGGTGCTGCACCGCATCGGTGGGCGCAGTCTGTTGGAGCACGCCGTCGTGGCCGCCCGCGGGCTCGAGCCGGAGCACCTGGTGGTCGTGGTGCGCCACCAGCGCGACGCGGTCGTGGCCGAGCTCGCCGACTTCGCCCCGGACGCCCTTCCCGCCGACCAGGATGAGATTCCCGGTACCGGACGCGCCGTCGCCTGCGGGCTGGCGGCCCTACCCGAGGACCTGGTCGGACCGGTGGTGGTCACCAGCGGCGACGTTCCGCTCCTGGATACCGCCACCCTGCGGGCGCTCGTGCGTCAGCACGCCGAGCACGACGACGCCGTAACCGTGCTCACCACGGTGCTGGACGACCCCACCGGCTATGGGCGCATCCTGCGCGACGACGCCGGGGCCGTGACCGGAATCGTCGAGCAGCGTGATGCCAGCCCGGCTCAGCTCGCCGTCAACGAGGTCAACGCCGGCGTGTACGTCTTCGACGCCGCCCACCTGCGCCGGGCCCTGGCCACTCTGGGGACCGACAATGACCAGGGCGAGGTCTATCTCACCGACGTCGTCGCTCACGCGTACCGCGAAGGACGGGCCACCTCCGCGCTGGCCGTAACCGACCACTGGCTCGTCGAGGGCTGCAACGACCGCGCCCAGCTCGCCTCGCTCGGCGCCGAACTCAACCGGCGCGTCCTCTCGGCTTGGATGGAGCAGGGCGTCGGCGTCGTCGATCCGGCGGGGACCTGGGTGGACGTCACCGTCGAGCTCGCCCGCGATGTTCGGCTGGAGCCCGGCGTCCTGCTGCGCGGGGCCACCCGCATCGGTGAGGGCGCCGTCGTCGGGCCGTACTCGGTGCTGACGGACGCCGACATCCCGGCGGGTGCCGTCGTCGCCCCCTTCAGTCTGCTCGGATCGGACCTGCCTGCCGCCGGAAGACCGGCCTGACCGACTCTTCCCACCGTCCGAGCCCAGAAATCCGGACCGCACCGGCCACGAGAGAGGAACCACGTCATGACCGGCATCATCACCAAGGGCGAGAAGCGGCTCGTCATCGTTTCGGGCCGGGCCCACCCGCAGCTCGCCCAGGACGTGGCCTCCGAGCTCGGCACCGAGGTGCTCTCCTCCACGGCCTACGACTTCGCCAACGGTGAGACCTATGTGCGCTTCAACGAGTCCGTGCGCGGCTGCGACGTGTTCGTCATGCAGTCCCACGGAGACCGGGTCAACGACTGGATCATGGAGCAGCTCATTATGGTGGACGCGCTCAAACGCGCCTCCGCCAAGCGCATCACCGTGGTCGCCCCCTTCTACCCCTACGCGCGGCAGGACAAGAAGCACCTGGGGCGCGAGCCCATCTCCGCCCGGCTCGTCGCCGACCTGTACAAGACCGCCGGCGCCGACCGCATCATGAGCGTGGACCTCCACTCCAGCCAGGAGCAGGGGTTCTTCGACGGCCCCTGGGACCACCTGTGGGCCCAACCCGTGCTGGTGGACTACATCCGCCGCCGCATCGACGTGGCCAACGCCGCCGTGGTCTCCCCGGACGCGGGACGCATCCGCGTCGCCGAGCGCTGGGCGAACGCCATGGGCGGGGTGCCGCTCGCATTCGTCCACAAGACCCGCGATGTCACCCGGCCGAACGAGTCCGTGGCCAACCGCGTGGTCGGCGACGTGGAGGGACGCTCCTGCGTGCTCGTGGATGACATGATCGACACCGGCGGCACCATCGCCAAGGCCGTGCAGGTACTGCTGGCCTCCGGCGCTAAGGATGTGATCGTCGCCGCCACCCATGGCGTGCTCTCCGGCCCCGCCGTCGAGCGCCTGTCGGGCTGCGGCGCCCGCGAGGTGGTGGTCACCGACACCCTTCCCATCGCCCCCGGCAAGCGCTTCGACTCCCTGACCGTGCTGCCGATCGCGCCGCTGCTGGCACGTGCCATCAAGGCCGTCTTCGACGACGGCTCGGTGACCAGCCTGTTCGAGTCCTGAACGCGGCCGGTCGGCATGGCGGCCTCGGGCTGCAACCGTCCTTAATGCGAGAAACTGAGCCGACGGACCGGGGTGCCGGCGGTCAGCGCCGTTCCCAGTGACACCGCGGACAGGTCGCGTTCCTCCAGGCCCGTGAGCACCTCGGACAGCAACGCCACCTTGTCGACCCCGCCCACGGCTTCCTCCGTCGCCAGATCGGAGGCGTCGGCGGCACCATCGTGGGCGAGCAGGATCGCCCCGGGGACGGCGTCGCGCATGGCGCGCGCGACGCGCTCCTCGTGGGAGACGTCCTTCCAGTCCCAGGTCGTGCCGGACCACAGGACAGTGGTCAACCCCGCCGCCGACGCGGCCAGGCGGCTGCGCGGGGACTGCGCGCCGTGGGGCGGCCGGAACCAGCGCACCGGCACGCCGGCGATGTCCTCCAGTTCGGCGCGGGCGTCCCGCAGCCAGGGGGCGAGGTCGTGGCGGGGCAGGGTGGTGACCCGGCGGTGATCGAGCCCATGAAGGGCAACCTCGTGGCCCGCCTGGAGGAGGTTACGGACCAGGCCGGGGCTGCGTCGCGCCCGGGTGAGCAGCATGAAGAAGGTCGCCTGCGCGTTGTGATCGGCCAGGACGGTGGCAAGCGGCTCGGTGCTGCCGGGCAGGGGACCGTCGTCAAACGTCAGCACCACCTGACGAGAACGCGTACGCACACTCATCACTGATCCCATCACGGGGCCGAGGAGGGCGTCCGCAGGCCGTCTGAGCAATGATTTCATGGTCATCGTGAACCGTCCTCCTCGCGGCGGAAGGAACCTGGGGTGAGGGAGCGGGGCGCTCGGACCAGCCGGCTCAGGGGCTGAGTCGAACGCGCATACTCGTTCCATGACAGCCCCAGGCCGGCCAGGGTCATGCCGGCTCCGCGAGCGGCCAAGCGCCAGCCCCGCGCGTCGGCGCTCAGGTCGCGGCGTAAGGCTCCCCAGCCGGCGCGCGTCAGGCCGACGGCGACCCTGCCCGCGCCGCCTGCCAGCACGCGCGCTCGTGTCATCGGGCCGGTGCCGAAGTGCAGGTCAAGCAGGCCGGAGGTGTTGCCATGGCTGAGTTGGCGGGCCAGCACCCAGCGGCGAGTAATCCGCTCGGTGGCCACGTGGTCGACGACGATCGCATCCCGGGCGAAGACAATGCGCCCGCCCCGAGCCACCAGCGTGCGGGTCAGCAGCGTGTCCTCACCTCCCGACAGCCCCAGCGCCCCGTTGAAGCGGAGATCGCCGAGCTGATGCAGGTCGAGCAGGAGGTTCCCGCAGGCGGCCGCGGGCCGTTCGGAGCCGTCGGGGAAGCGGCGCCGCTCGAAGAAGCCTCCGGCGAGGATCCAGGGGGAGGGGCGAGTCGGGTAGCGGGTGTCCACCCAGCCGGCGACGGCGGCCGCGCCCGTCTCCCGCCAGCGCTCCAACATGCGTACCAGCCAGCCGGATACCGGCGTTCCGTCGTCGTCGATGAACAGCAGGAGGTCGCGCCCCGAGGCTGATGCCTCATCCAGGGCGCGGTTACGACCTGCGGAGATGCCCGGAACCGGCTCCACCACGCAGCGCACCCCCGCCAGCCCCAGGGACTCGACGGCTTCTTTACCCGAGGCGGCCGGATCGTTGTCCACGACCAGCACGTCGACTTCGCACCACGGCGGGGCGGCTGCGGCCTGGGCGTGGACCAGCCGCACCGTCTCGCACACCTGCTCCGGGCGGTGGAAGGTGAGGATCGCGACCGTGGCGTGCATGCGGGAATCCGTCATCGCCAGGGGTGCCGGTGTGGCGCGGGGAGAAGGTGGGCAAGGTACATACTCAACTCCTTGAGCGACTCGGGACGGGGCGCAGGTTCACACGGTACATGCACCCGCATTCCTATACTGTTTAGCCCGTGAAGATGATTCGTTACTCCGGAGCGTTGATTCTGCCCCTCCTGATGGTGGCCGCATGCTCAAACTCCACGGACACCACATCGTCGGATGCGTCGGCCGCATCCAGCGTCGCGCCGACGCAGTCCACGGCAAGGCCCGCCGCGGTTCCCACCGGTGCCATGATCCCGTCGCCGGCCCCGGATGATCAGGACCAGGCGCTCGCCGATGGCGACATGAGTGCCGACTGGCTCGACCCGGTTGAGCTGACGCAGGCGGTTGCGCTCGAGGACTCCGTCACCGTGGCCATCGGCGAGCTGAGCAGTCGGCATCTCGACGCCGCGCTTCCCGACGAGGTCTCCGGCGACGGCATCATCATCCCCGTCACGGTGGCGAACACCGGCGCCGATGAGCTGTCACTTGCAGGACTCGTGGTCACGGTGGCGGCGGGTGAGGAGGATGTTCCCGCGTCACAGATGCTCTCGGCCTCGGACCAGATCCCGGCGTCGCTGGCCTCCGGCGAGGCCGTGACCATCGACATGGCCTTCGTGGTTCCGCAGGAACTACGCGAGAACGTCAGTATCGTAGTGGACCTGGGGGCGCAGAGTCGGGCGGCGGTGTTCCAGGGCGTCGCCCCCACCTCCTAAAATCACGGTTTAGAGTCGAAAGCATCTCAACATATCGGTTGGGGAGCGGTCGGACGTGATCGTGTTACGAAATGGTCCCGTACGGCGTTTTATGTGGCCATACTTCATCTTCGACGGGACCCGGCGGGACGCCTTTCCGAGACTTGCCGGCCCGTCTCTCCCCGCCCAACTCTGGAGGTTGTGTGAAACACATCGGTCTGCTTCGCCGCGCCTTGGCGCTGCTGGTCACATCTTCGCTGGTGGCCTTGCCGGTAATGGCCTCAACATCGGCTCAGGCAGCGGAGGGTGATGCCGCGGAAGTCCTGCCGGACACCGTCTCCGCCGATGCGCTCCCGACCCCACAGGTCGTCAACGGGGTCGTGCGTGATCAGGTGGTCGTCGGCAATACCGTGTACGTCGTCGGCGAGTTCACCACCGTCCGGCCGGCGGGCTCCGACGCCACGGCCACCCGCACCAACGCTCTCGCCTACGACATCACCACCGGTGATCTGCTGGACTGGGCTCCGCAGACCAACGGAGCGATCCAGTCGATTGCGGCTATGCCCGACGGCTCCCGCCTCTTCATCGGCGGGGCCTTCTCTCAGGTGAACGGCGAGACCGTGTGGAGGGTCGCTGCGATAGATCCCGTCACCGCCGAGCGCAAGCCCCTCACGGCTGCGGCGAACGCCAAGGTGTTCGCCGTGGAGGTGTCGGCCGATGGATCGACGCTATACGTGGGCGGAGCCTTTACCCAGGTGAACAACCAGGAGCGCCTGCGCTTCGCGGCCGTGGATCTGACAACCAAGAAGCTTCTTGACCTAAAGGCGAACATCCCCGACTTCAGCGTGCGTACGATCGCCGCCGAGCCGAACGGCACCGGGGTGGCCATCGGTGGCTCGTTCACCTCGGTCAACGGCTCCACCAGTCCCGGTTACGGCATGGCCATCCTTGAGCAGGACGGCAGCGTGCGTAAGAACAGGCTCACCTCCGTGGTCAAGTCCGGCAATACCTACGGCGGCATTATGGATCTGAAGGCGGATGAGCAGGGGCTGTACGGCGCCGCTTACACCCAGAACCGTTCACACGGTAACTTGGAGGGTGTTTTCCGTGCGGACTGGGCGACCGGAGACGTGGCGTACCTTGCCGACTGCCATGGCGACTCATACAGCGTGTTCCCCAGCGGTGACGTCGTCTATGCGGCGAATCATGCGCATGACTGCTCGAATATCGGCGGTTTCCCCGACAACACCAAGAACTACCATTACGTGCTCGCCTATGCCAACCATGCGACGGGCGTCGTCGGCACCAACACGGCTTCCGGTTACTACAACTTCGCCGGACAGCCGGCCACCACGAACCTCAACTGGTACCCCGACTTCACCCCCGGCACCTACACGGGGCTCGGGCAGGCAACATGGTCGGTTGACGGGAACAACGACTACATCGTCTACGGTGGTGAGTTCACCGCCGTTAACGGGGAGTCCCAGCAGGGACTGACCCGCTTTGCGCGACGTGACCTCGCTCCCAATGAGCAGGGGCCTGTGAACAAGGGTGGCAGCTACAAGCTGTCGGCGAGCAGCCCGGCTGCCGGCATGGTCAGTCTTAGCTTCTCCGCCAACTGGGACCGTGATGACAAGACACTCTCCTACGCCGTCTACCGCGACAGCCTGGACAGTGAGCCGATCTCTGTGCAGGACGTGACGGCGGGATTCTGGGAGCTTCCCGCGCTGGCCGCGTCCGATACCGTCGACCCGGGATCAACCCACCAGTATGTTGTTGTGGTCACTGACCCTTGGGGGGCGTCGACCCGTTCCGACTGGGTCACTATCACTGCCGGTGAGGGTCAGGGAATGGCCGAATACGGCAAACAGGTGATCGGTGACGGGGCGGTGAACTACTGGCCGCTTGATGATGCCTCAGGTGCCAAGACCGCCGCTGATGTCCTGGGCGGCAAGAACCTGACCTACCGCGGTTCCAGCTATACCACTGGGTCACAGACTTTCCTTACCCAGGGAGCATCGGTCACGTTCTCGCCCAGCAACGGGAACTGGTGGAATTGGTGGAACCGGAACCGGGGGCAGAGCTCGTCCTGGGCGGCGCAGACCTCCGCATCGACAGCCCCGGCTGCATTCACCGTCGAGGCCTGGTTCCGCACCAGTAGCACCAGTGGTGGCGAGATCGTCGGATTCTCCTCCCGCAGCGACGCCGAGAGCGGCAACAAGGATCGCATGCTCTACCTGAGCAACAACGGGACCGTCACCTACATGCTGTACCCGGGCTCCACCAAGGTGATCTCTTCCGCTGCGGGATACAACGACAATGCCTGGCACCACGTCGTCGCTACCACTGATCCAACCGCTGGCTCCGTGCTTTATCTGGACGGCGAGGCCGTGGCCTCGGATGCTGCGATGACCTCGGGCCAGTCCTACACCGGGTACTGGCGCATTGGTGGTGACACCAACTCGGGGCTGCCCAATGCGGGCTCGAGCGGTTACTTGGCCGGATCGATCGATGAGGTCGCCGTTTACGGGAAGGCACTGAGCGCCCAGCAGGTGGCCGCCCACCACACCCTCGGGACCACCGGTGAGCTGCCGAAACAGGATCCTGCCGAGCAGGCCGATCCCGACGACGGGCAGGACGCAGCGGGCGCGTTGGCGGATGACGTGCTCATCTCCGACTCGTTCACGCGTGAGACCGGCAGGGGCTGGGGCACCACGGATTCCGGGGCCGTCTGGACTGCCAACTACGGGGTGAGCCGTATGTCGGTGGACGGATCGGCCGGCCTGATGACGATGACCGGTGCGGGTACGGCGAACTCGGTGTCATCGCCGGTAGTTGAGTCGACCTCCACCGACTCCACCGTCGATTTCGTTCTCGACCAAATGCCCAGCGGACGTGGCGTCTATGTCAGCTATATTGGACGTGCCAATTCCTCGGGGCTCTACCAGGTTGGATTCCACACGACTGCCAATGGGACGGTGCAGATGGCGGTCTCGAAGAAGGTCGGTGGAACCGAGACGACGCTCGGCACTTCCAGGTTAAGTGCAACCTACAGCGCCGGCCAAATACTACACGTCAGGTTCGTAGTCGATGGTGCCGAGTCTACGAAGCTCCAGGCGAAGGCGTGGATCGGCGAGGTTGAGGAGCCACAGGAATGGGGCATCGAGGTGACGGATGCCGATGCGCTGCTCTCAGAGGCCGGTTCGGTGGGTCTCGTCACATATACGTCCGGAGAAGCCGATTCGTCCAGGCTCACGCTGCGAGTGGACAACCTTGTAGTCAAGAGGCTCGCGTAGCCGGCACAGTGGGCGCTCATGTATAGGGCCCCGTACCCAGAGATCGCAGATTCATGCGGGCCGGGTATGGGGCCCTATGCTGTTCGCGCAGCCACAGGTGGTAAACAAACTGCCGCGGCAATGGCCAGCTCCATATAAGGAACGATGGTGCTGAACGGCCCGAACAGACAGTTCCAAACGACGGCGACAGCGATGAAAATCATCCATCCCCGGGAGCGCAGTGTGGCCAACGTGCGCACCGATGCCAGCAAAGAACACGCGATCACGAGCAGTCCGAGTGCGAGTCCGGGAAGCGAAAACACGGCCCACATGTCGCCCAATCCGGAGTGCAGTTCGAAATGGCCGCCGCCAAGCATGTAATGCAGGACATAATTGTTGTCTGGGTCATATCCGAGAGCGTGCATGCCGTCCATCGCCACCCGAATATCGCTGTAGCGAGGTGCCACTCCGGCGCCATAGCCCCAAGGGCGGTGCTGAAACAGGGCCAGTGTTGCGCCCATCTCCGGGCGTGCAGCAGTCAGAATGTTTGAAGATGCGGACTGGGCTGCGGTGCGAGTCTGTGCTGCTTCGCCGAGGTAGCCGGCTGATGATGCTGCCAGTACCGCCGCTCCGGCGCACACTCCCAGTATGGCGATGAGAGAGACCTGTGTCCCGACAGCGGCTGTGCGCGACAAACGCACCTGGGTCCGTGCTGCGGCCGCCTGCCACGCCAGGATTGTGGCGGTGACTAGGAGGAAACCGACCGCGGATCTGGCGTCGCTGAGCAAATAAACCACCGTTAGGAGGATTGCGGCGAGCAGTTCGCTTGTGCGACTCCGCCTGTGCGCCAAAGCCAGCAGCAGCACACTGGTGGGTAGGCCGAAGGCGAACTTCCAGGGATTATCGAGTGAGACTGCGCGGATTGAGGCGTCTATGAGCAGTCCGATTGTGAAGCATGCGGCGGCAAGATCCACGCCCAGCTCCTGGACGGCCCAAATGACTGCGGTTGCGCCGACCGGGATAGCAGCCGCTGCGAGGATCGCGGACACTGCCCCGCTCGGTACGACGACGAACTCCCCGGCGGCTGCGAGCGCCAATGCCACGCCGGCCGCAATCGCCGTCAGCGAGCACAGCATTAGTAGACCGATCACCCGCGAATGCCGTGATGCCCTCCAGGTCAGTGGCAGAAGTGCTATCGCGACTATGTCGCCCAGGTTGATGCCGAACGCCAGGCTCGTTCGCCAGGACACCGTGGCCACCACGGCACCTGCGAGCACCTTCCTCCGGGTGGGGGTCAGAGCGGCTTGCATCTTGCGGAAGTCGTTGAGCGCCGGTAGTGCGGCGGGCGGATCTCTGTCATGAGGACAGCAGCGTAGACCGGACTACGGCCGGTTGGGGCGCGGTTGTGGTGACGGGTTTGCGTGCATCGTCCGCTGTCCCGTCTCCAGGGCGAGCGTCACCGCCAGCCCCAACCATCCGCCCACGATCAACCCGATAGTTCCATAACGTGACTTGGAGGGGCCGATGAGTTGGGCGGTGGGTGAAGCGTCAACCTCCGACAGCGACAAATGTACGTTGGTGGATCCAATAGTCACGTTCATCGACGATGCATGTTCGGCGAGTGCATGGGTCGCTGCAGCGGCTATAGCCTCAGCCTGATCCGGTGAGGGGCCTGTCGCTCGTACGACGATCAACAGAGTGTCGGTGGGGTTGGAGACCGTGATGTGTGCGGCAGTCTCCTCGGCAGGGATACCAGTTTCTGCGGCCACAGAGTCGAGCATTGAGCGTGAGGTACTGATCTCGGCGAGGGTGGGGGCGACGGTATTGATGATGTTGGCGGCGCTCGTGACGTTGCTGACTCCGTCAAAGGACGAGACGGCGAGGATGCTGGTGACGGTGGAGCGGTAGACGGGGGGTGTTACCGCGGCACTCAGGACTCCGAGCACAGCCGCCAACAGGGAAAGTGCGGCGACGACGGGCCAGCGTCTGCGGAGGGCCCGAACGATGCGATCGGGAGTCACGGGTAGACCTTCCGCAGAGTCAGTGCGTGGTACTGGTGCACGACAGTCATGATGAGTTCGTTCATTCATGCAGGACGTTACCGGTCGCCTCATGTGTTCGGGGATGATCGCCGGATTTGCGTGTGCAATATCACTTGCTGATGGCTCTGCCCGTGGTTATGAGTGGTGGCAGTAGCCTCTTGGTGGGCGGGTTTCGGGGTAGCCTGGTACCGGCCCTCCAGCGATAACGGTTTTGCGCTCACGGCCCTTACGTCTTCACCAGCTACGAAGGAATCCATGCGCATTCTGATCCTCTGGGCCTCGCTCGATCAGCCCAACCTCGGCGTGCGGGCGCTCGCCGTCGGTACCCGGGCGGTCGCCGCAAAGGTGTTCCCGAACGCGGAGATTCAGATTCAAGGCACCGGGCATGGAGACGCCCCGACGTCGTTGTTCATGAGTCGGAGGGGGCTGCTCAAGGAACGCGTGACCGGCGCGCACGGCCTGTTCAACTGGCTTGCCTCCTTCGACCTGGTGCTGGACACTCGCTCCGGTGACTCCTTCGCCGACATCTATGGGCTGGAGCGCCTGCGCAACATGTCTCGTTTCCCTGAGGTCCTGCACCATCTTGGCGTCCCCCTAGTGCTCACTCCCCAGACCATCGGTCCCTTCAACACCCGGCGCGGCGCCCGTATGGCCCGCCGTGCCCTGAACCATGCCCGGCTCGTGGCCAGCCGTGATGCGCGTTCGGCCGCCTGCGCGGCGCGACTGGGACGGCCCGTGGACGTGGAGTCCACCGACGTGGTCTTCGCGATCGACCACCCGCCAGTGGCGACCACCCGGGACGTGGTGCTCAACGTCTCCGGACTCCTTTGGGACGACAATCCTCATGTCGACGCCGCCCGCTACCGGCGCGATGTGCTTGAGATCGCTCACCGCCTGCAGGCGCAGGGGCGCGCCATCACCCTGCTGACGCACGTCGTCGGGCCCGACGAGTCCGCCGGCGACAACGACCGCCATCCGCTGGCAGATCTGCAACGCGAGCTCGGGGAGGTGGAGGTGATCGTGCCGCAGGGAGCAGACGCCCTGGACCAGGTGCGCAATGCCGTCGGCTCGGCCCGAGTGGTGCTGGGCTCACGCATGCACGCGTGTCTGAACGCCCTGTCCATGGGCACCCCCGCCATCCCGTTGGCGTACTCACGCAAATTCGCGCCGCTGCTGTCCGGCATCGGCTGGGAGCACGTCGTTGACCTGCGTGGCGACGACGTCGCCGACCGCGCCCTGTCAGCGGTCGCCTCCCCCCGGTTGCAGGAGGACGTGATCGAGGTACGGCGTCGCGCCGACCGAGACCTCGCCCGCTTCACCGATGCGTTGGGAG
>NZ_QMIN01000093.1:19156-26676 GCF_003287795.1 Actinomyces sp. Z5 | reverse complement strand
GGGGCGGACTCGGCAAACGCGCCGCCAAGGCCGCCGGCCAGACGGTATGGACGCAGGGGCTGCGCATCCTCCTGCAGCTGGGCAACGTCGTGGTGCTGGCGCGCCTGCTTGACGACCGCGCCTACGGCGTGGTGGGCATGGTCACCGCCGTGGTCGGCGTGGCCACCATCTTCCAGGACTTCGGCCTGTCCACGGCCGCGATTCAGGGGCGCACACTCAGCCACGGACAGCGCTCCAACCTGTGGTGGCTCAACACCGCCTCCGGGGCGGTGCTTACCGGCATCGGCCTGGCCGTCTCCCCGCTGCTGGCGGCCTTCTACCACGAGCCGGCTGTTGCCGGCGTCTGCGCGGCCATCGCCCCCACGTTCCTCATGGCCGGCATGGTCAACCAGTACCGCGCGGACCTGAACCGCAAACTGCTGGTGGGCCGCCTGCTCGCCGTCGACCTGGCGGCGGCCGCTCTCGCCCTGGTGCTGGGGGCAATCACGGCCGCCTGGGGCTGGAGCTACTGGGCGCTGGTAGTCCAGCGCATTGTCAACGCCCTGGTGCCCTTCATCGCCCTGCCGATTATCGCCGGCTGGCTACCACGCTGGTACGACCGGCGCGAGTCCATGCGCGCCCTGCTGGGCTTCGGCATGCAGATGGCGGGAACCCAGATCGTCTTCTACCTGGCCTCCAACCTCGACTCGATTCTCATGGGGCGGCTCTTCGGCGCCGGCACCCTCGGCCTGTACAACCGCGCCGTCCAGACGCTGCGCACCCCGCTGAACCAGTTCCGTCCCCAGGTCACCACGCTCGGACTGTCCGTCGTCGCCAAGCTTCAGGACGACGACGAACGTACCCTCGCCTATCTGCGCCGCGGCCAGCTCGGCCTGGGGTACCCGGTGTTCCTGGCCATGGGCATCGTGGTGGCGGCCGCGCCGGCGGTCGTGTCCGTGGTACTCGGCGATCACTGGCTCAGCGTGGTTCCCTACATGCGTCTGGTGGCGATCGGGGAGGGACTAACCACTCTGGCGGTGGTCGGCGGCTGGATCTACACCGCCCGCGGGCTGGGACGGGCTTACCTGCGCTACACGCTGTTCTCCGCGGTGATCCGCCTGGCCGCCATCATTGTCGGGGCGCAGTTCGGGGCCCTGGGGGTCGCCTACGCCTACGTGGCCAGCCCGCTGATCCTGTGGCCGATCTCCCTGTTGTGGTCCGGGCGGCAATCGGGGCTCAACACCGTTCCCCTGGTTTGGAACGGACTGCGCATCTTCGCCGTCTCCGCCCTGGCCACCGCCGTGACCTGGGGACTGTGCACCCTGGCATCCGGTCTGCCCGCCATCGTCATCTGTCTGGTGGCCGTCGTCGGGATGTGCCTGGCCATGGCGCTTCTGTGGCTGGTGCTGCCCGTCGTCCGTGCCGACATGCGCGACCTGGGGACGATGACGCGCATGATGGTTAAACGCTGACGGCATACCGCCGCATCGTCGCGGCCGCAGGCCTCGTACACTCCCCACCGTGCGTCTGACTGCTCTCCTGCCCCCGCTGCTGACCGACCCCGCCATCGACTCCCTGGTTACGGCCGCCGGCAGCCGCTCGCGCACCGACCGCAGCGTCGTCGTCGCCCCCGGCGCCCGCCCCGCCGTCCTGGCCGCCATGGCCCTGGGCGCGGCCGGCGTCGACCGCGTCACCGGGGCCGGCCCGGATCCCTCGGGCCGCCTCGCGCGCCCCGGGGTGGGAGCAGCCGGCGACGGCACCCCCCTGCTGGTGGTCACCGCCACCGGGCGGGAGGCCGAGGAGCTCGCCGCCGCCCTGCGCTGCTACCTGCCCGACCCCGACGTCGCCGTCTTCCCCGCCTGGGAGACCCTCCCGCATGAGCGGCTCTCCCCGCGTGCCGACACCGTCGCCACCCGGCTGGCCGTGCTGCGGCGCCTGGCCCATCCCGAGGACGGCGCCCCGGCCGGCCCCGACGCCATGCCGGACCCGTGGCGCGGCCCCGTCCGCGTGCTGATCGTGCCCGTGCGCGCCCTGCTGGCGCCGGTGGTCGACGGCCTGGGGGAGCTGGAGCCGATCCACCTGGCCGCCGGGGCGCGCGTCGACCTGGAGGAGCTCGCCGCCCGCCTGGCGGAGGCCGCCTACACCCGGGTGGACATGGTCACCGGTCGCGGTGAGTTCGCCGTCCGCGGCGGCATCCTCGACGTCTTCCCGCCCACCCAGCCGCGGCCGGTGCGCGTGGACTTCTTCGGCGACGAGATCGAGTCCGTCTCCTCCTTCGCCGTCACCGACCAGCGCACCATCGCCGACCTCGGTGCCGTCACCGCCACCGCCTGCCGGGAGGTGCTGCTCACTCAGCAGGTGCGTGAGCGCGCCCGGAAGCTGATCAACGCGATCCCCGGCGCTGCCGACATGCTTGAGAAGCTCGCCGCCGGCATCCCGGTGGAGGGCATGGAGTCCCTCGCCCCCGTGCTCACCGACCGCATGGTGCCGCTGCTGGACCTGGTGGGGGACCGGCTCGTCGTCGCCGCCGAACCGGAGAAGGTGCGCAGGCGCGCCGAGGATCTGGCCGCCACCACCGAGGAGTTCCTCGCCGCCGCCTGGACCTCGGCCGCCTCCGGCGGCAACGCCCCCATCGACCTGTCCGCCGCCGCCTTCGCCCACCTCGCCGAGGCCCGCGCCCTGGCCCTGTCCACGAACCGCGGCTGGTGGTCCTTCACCTCCCTGAAGGCCTCCCCGGACACCCTCGAACTGCCGCTGCGCGACCCCGAGAGCTACCGGGGGCGCCTGGACGCCGCCGTGAAGGACATCGGCGAGCTGACCCGGGGCGGCTGGAGCGTTGTCGTCGCCACCGAGGGTCCCGGACCCGGCCGCCGCATGGCCCAGCTGCTGGCCGACGGCGGCGTGCCCGCGCGCATCGTCACCGGCCTGGACGACGCCGCCGACCTGTCCTACCAGGCCCCCGACGGCGTGGTGCGCGTAACCCAGGCCTCCGCCGGGCACGGCTTCGTGGCCGAGGGACTGCGCCTGGCCCTGGTGGCCGAGTCCGACCTGACCGGCCGCGCCCCCGCCGCGGCCCGCTCCACCAAGACCCTGCCGGCCCGCCGCACCCGCAAGAGCGTGGACCCGCTGTCCCTGCGCCCCGGCGACCTGGTGGTGCACGCCCAGCACGGCGTCGGCCGCTTCGTGGAGCTGCTGCGCCGCGACGTCGGCTCCGGACGCGGCGCCGGCAAGGAGAAGGCCACCCGCGAGTACGTGGTCATCGAGTACGCCCCCTCCAAACGCGGCCAGCCGGGAGACCGGCTGCTGGTGCCCACCGACGCCCTGGACCAGGTCACCAAGTACGTCGGCTCCGACAACCCCGCCCTGAACCGCATGGGCGGCGCCGACTGGGCCAAGACCAAGCAGCGGGCGCGCAAGGCGGTGCGCGAGATCGCCGGGGAACTGGTGCGCCTGTACGCCGCCCGCTCGGCCACCACCGGGCACGCCTTCGGCCCCGACACCCCCTGGCAGGCCGAACTGGAGGAGGCCTTCCCCTACACCGAGACCCCCGACCAGCTGGCCACCATCGACGACGTCAAGGCCGACATGGAGAAGCCCCAGCCCATGGACCGGCTCATCTGCGGGGACGTCGGCTACGGCAAGACCGAGATCGCCGTACGGGCCGCCTTCAAGGCCGTCCAGGACGGCAAACAGGTGGCGGTGCTGGTGCCCACCACCCTGCTGGTGTCCCAGCACGCCGAGACCTTCACCGAGCGCTACGCCGGCTTCCCCATCAACGTCGCCCAACTCTCCCGCTTCCAGACCGCCGCCGAGTCCGAGCGGGTGCTGGCGGGCCTGGCCGACGGGACCATCGACGTCGTCATCGGCACCCACCGGCTGATCACCGGGCAGGTGCGCTTCAAGGACCTGGGGCTGGTGGTCATCGACGAGGAGCAGCGCTTCGGCGTGGAGCACAAGGAGACCCTCAAGGCGCTGCGCACCGATGTGGACGTGCTGTCCATGTCCGCCACCCCCATTCCGCGCACCTTGGAGATGGCGGTGACCGGCCTGCGGGAGATGTCCACCCTGTCCACCCCGCCGGAGGACCGCCACCCCATCCTCACCTATGTGGGCACCTACGAGACCAAGCAGGTCAGTGCCGCCATTCGCCGCGAGCTGCTGCGCGACGGGCAGGTGTTCTTCGTGCACAACCGGGTGGAGGACATCGAGTCCGTGGCCGCCCGGCTGGCCGACCTGGTGCCGGAGGCGCGGGTGGCCACCGCCCATGGGCAGATGCACGAGTCCCGGCTGGAGAAGGTCATCGACGACTTCTGGCACAAGGAGATCGACGTGCTGGTGTGCACCACCATCGTGGAGACCGGCCTGGACGTGTCCAACGCCAACACCCTGATCGTGGACCGGGCCGACCGCATGGGCCTGTCCCAGCTGCACCAGCTGCGCGGACGGGTGGGACGCGGCCGGGAGCGCGCCTACGCCTACTTCCTGTATCCGGCGGACAAGCCGCTCACGGAGACGGCGCTGGAGCGGCTGCGCACCATCGCCACCAACACCGACCTGGGGGCCGGCATGCAGGTGGCCATGAAGGACCTGGAGATCCGCGGCGCCGGCAACCTGCTGGGCGGCGAGCAGTCCGGGCACATCGCCGGGGTCGGGTTCGACCTGTACGTGCGCATGGTCTCCGAGGCGGTGGCCGCCTATAAGAAGGCCCTCAAGGTGGGGGACGCGGGCGGAGCCGGGGCCGCCGGCGCGGACGAGGAGGACCTGGAGGACGTCGAGCTGCGCGTGGACCTGCCCGTGGACGCCACCATCCCCGAGGAGTACGTGCCCCACGAGCGGCTGCGTCTGGAGGCCTACACCAAGTTCGCGGCCGCCCGCACCGACGCGGATGTGGCCGACGTGCTGGACGAGCTCACCGACCGTTACGGGCCGGTGCCCGAGGCGGTGCGCCGCCTGGCGGCCCTGGCGCGGCTGCGGGCGCTGGCCGCCCAGCTGGGGGTACGGGAGATCGTGGCGCAGGGCAAGTCGATCCGCTTCGCGCCGGTTGACCTGCCCGAGTCGGCGCGTATGCGCGTCACCCGCCTGTACCCGGGCACGGTGCTCAAGCCCGCCACCCGCACCATCGTGGTCCCCGCGCCCGGTACCGCCCGCATGGGCGGCGCCGCCATCGAGGGGGAGGAGCTGCTGCGCTGGGCGGAGGTACTGCTGCACGCCGTCGTCGCGGGGGAGGCCGACTGGGAGACCGAGGCCACCAAGTATCGGCGTCGGCGCTGAGCCCCGCCGCCAACTCGCCGAGGTCGGTTGAAGTTACGTGCCGAGATCGCCGCCGGCGACGGGGCGGCTTCGACGAAGCGGCGGTCTACGGGCGTAGGGTGACGGACTGTCGTGCGTAACCGCCCGGGAGTCGGCAACGCCTCGCTACGGCATTGGCTCCGGAGCCGGGTGGCTGCGCCACGCCGTCGTCGCCGACCGTGCAAGGAGCCCACCGTGACCCGAACCACCACAAGTCTCACCCGGCGTGCCCGCGTACTGGGAGCCGGCGCCGCCCTGCTGCTCGGCGTCAGTGCCCTCGCCGGCTGCTCCGCACACCCGGGGCAGGCCGCCATCGTGAACTACACCGATGCCGACGGCGTCCTTCAGACGTTTACCCTCTCCGAGCAGGAGGTGCAGGACGCCACACAGGACCTCGCCGAGTACGCCGCCGCCGGCGGCGAGCAGGGACCCACCGCCGCCTTCGTCGTGACCGCGCTCGCGGATCTGCCGGCGGCCGAACAGCTGGCCGCAGAATTCGATATCGAAGTTTCGGACGCGGATGCGTTGGCCGAGTTGCAGGCGCAGAAGGATATTGACTACTCGCCCGCCGCCGTCGACACCTATCGCTATGTGCAGATAGCCAACCAGGTCTTCGCGCTGGAAGACCAGGACGCGGTCAGCGCCCGATACCAGGAACTGCATGGCGGCCTGAGTGTGGAGGCCTCACCGCGGTATCAGGGCGGCGGTGCGTGGCTGCTGCAGGATGACACCCAACTGCAGTTGGGCTGACGCAGACGGCGGCCCATGCGCCTCGACTGGGTGGAGGAGGCGCGCGGCTGCGGCGACGTCGTCGGCCGAAACCGCCGGCGCGCCGGGTGCGCGATCTCGCCGGGCGTGAACAACTGCGGAAGTGACGGGACCAATGCACTCGTGATGTGGGCCGCGGGCCGCTAGGCTGGCCCTGCATGTGCCTGTTCCCCAGGCAACACAACTTCAGCAAGGAGCATCAAGTGGCCCTCATCGAGAACGTTCACGCGCGCGAGATCCTCGACTCCCGCGGCAACCCGACCCTCGAGGTCGAGATCCTCTTGGAGGACGGCTCCTCCGCCCGCGCCGCCGTCCCCTCCGGCGCCTCTACCGGAGCCTTCGAGGCCGTCGAGCTCCGCGACGGCGACAAGGACCGTTACCTCGGCAAGGGGGTCGAGAAGGCGGTCGCCAACGTCAACGACACCATCGCCCCCGAGATCATCGGCTACGACGCCGCCGACCAGCGCGGCCTCGACCGCCTCATGATCGAGCTGGACGGCACCCCCAACAAGGGCAAGCTCGGCGCCAACGCCATCCTGGGCGTGTCCCTCGCCGCCGCGGCCGCCTCCGCCGACTCCGCCGGCCTCGACCTGTACCAGTACCTCGGTGGGCCGAACGCCCACACCCTGCCCGTTCCCATGATGAACATCATGAACGGCGGCTCCCACGCCGACTCCAACGTGGACATTCAGGAGTTCATGATCGCCCCGGTCGGCGCCCCGACCTTCCGCGAGGCGCTGCGCATGGGCGCCGAGGTCTACCACTCGCTCAAGGCTGTCGTGAAGGGCCGGGGCCTGTCCACCGGTCTGGGCGACGAGGGCGGCTTCGCCCCCAACCTCGACTCCAACCGTGAGGCGCTCGAGCTGATCGTCGAGGCCATCGAGAAGGCCGGTTACACCCCCGGCAAGGACGTGGCCCTGGCCATGGACGTAGCCTCCTCCGAGTTCTTCGACGCCGAGACCAAGACCTACCAGTTCGAGGGCGAGGCCCGCGACAACGACTTCATGGTCGACTACTACGAGAAGCTCATCACCGACTTCCCGATCGTCTCCATTGAGGACCCGCTCTCCGAGGACGAGTGGGACGACTGGAAGGCCCTGACGGACAAGATCGGTGACCGCGTCCAGCTGGTCGGCGACGACTTCTTCGTCACCAACCCCGAGCGCCTGGCCAAGGGCATCGAGCTCGGCGCCGCCAATGCCCTGCTGGTGAAGGTCAACCAGATCGGTTCGCTGACCGAGACCCTCGAGGCCGTGGAGATGGCGCACCGCGCCGGCTACAAGACGATGACCTCGCACCGCTCCGGTGAGACCGAGGACGTCACCATCGCCGACCTGGCGGTTGCCACCAACTCCGGCCAGATCAAGACCGGTGCCCCGGCCCGCGGCGAGCGCATCAACAAGTACAACCAGCTGCTGCGCATCGAGGAGGCCCTGGGCGAGGACGCTGTCTACGCCGGCGCCAACGCCTTCCCGCGTTTCAAG
>NZ_QMIN01000093.1:6956-18809 GCF_003287795.1 Actinomyces sp. Z5 | reverse complement strand
TAAGTCGTCTGCCTGAGCCGAAGCGTTAGCGGAGGCTCGGGGCGGGCACGGCGTAAGTCGTCTGCCTGAGCCGAGGCCTGCTTTCCCGGATTGGTCCCGGGGTATGCACGCGTTGATCGTGTGCGTGCCCCGGGACCGCTCTGTTTGGAGTTGTCGGACGTTTCCCGTTTGCGGGTGTGGCGGGGCGGGTGGCGGGCGTCTGGTGGAGGTGGACCGTCTGGTGGGTGTGACGGGTGGGCGGGGTGTGCGCACGGCATGTCGCGGTGGGTCGGGAGCGTCGGCTCGCCTGTCCCTTCGGGGTGGCCCGTGCACCGGGAGTCTCTAGGAGGGGCGATTGTCATGATTCGGGACAAACGGGTCCGGCGGCGTTGGCGGCCGTGAAGGAAACGTTGGAATCATGCGGGTGCCGGATGCCCCTGGTAGGTGTTGAGGCTCGTTTGTCCCGGTTGGTGACATTTCGGGCCACCACCGCACAGTGGCATGTGCGCCAACGGCAGGCCGGCTGCCGGTTGCAGCCGGCACGCCCCGTAGGCGGACAGCCTGCGGGGCCGTCTCACGGTTCAGCGGGCGACGTCGAGCCGGCATGCCCGCAGGTTGACAGCTCGGCACCCCACGACACCAGAATCCACCACCACACCCACAAACCGGAAACGCCAGTTATCGGCGCGAATGTGTGCGCGTGATCGGGGGTTTTCGTTGAAATAGTGGGGAGAACTTGGGGTTTATCGGGTTGGGTATGGCTCAGCACGACACCCCGCGACACGCCGGTCTAATGCACCACGTTCGTGCCGATGACCCCGGTGGCGGTGATGCTCACCCCGCCCCTATGTATGTGCTGCACGACCTCGGGCTGCGTTCCACGACCTTGGTGTGTGTTGCACGACCACCCCGGGGTCGTGGAGTGCGCACCAAGGTCGTGCAGTGTCGCCCAGGGTCGTGCAACAACACCGCCCCCGCACGCCGCCGGGCCAAAACACGCGTTCGCGCCAATAGCCCCGAACCACGCACGCATCTCTCCGATCGCCTTCTATTCGGACCGCGAAAGTCTCTTGGGACCGCCCGTGTCGGGTTGGACCGCCCCAGTGGCGTACTACGGCGGTCCAAATGGAGGATTGCGGTCCAAACAGGGACGTTGACGCCCCGATGTCGTCCCCGCCGTGCGGTCGTCTTGCCGCCCTGCCATCGGGCCGCCGCCCTGCCGCGGTGTCGGGACAGTGCCGGGATACTTGCCGCTTCGTGGCCGACGCACCGGCGCCGCACACTCGCCATGCGCACGTCCGTGAGGCAGGATCGGTTCCATGACGCCGCGCCGACCTGTACCAGCACGCCCCGGCGCCCGCAGAACCCGCTCCGGCCCCTCCCGCGACGCTCGAGCCGGCGCCGGCAGGCACACCGATAAGCCCGATACCGCCCGCAGCACTTCCCGCGGCGCTGCCGACGCCGACCACAATGCCACCTCCGCCCCCACCCACGAAGATTCCGAAGATCCGGCTCCCCGCCTGGGCGGCGCGGAGGGGCTGTCCCTGCCCATGCGCCTGCTCATCCTCGCCGGTGTGTTGGCCCTGGCCTTCGTCGTGGTCTTCCCCTCGCTGCGCGGCTACCTAAGCCAGCGCGCCCAGTACGACGCCGTGCTGGACCAGATCGATGAGGCCCGTGCCACCTCCACAGCCCTGGAGGAGGAACTGGCCCGCTGGGACGACGACGATTACGTCAAGGCCCAGGCCCGCGAGCGCCTGTCGTATGTCATGCCCGGTGAGACCACCTACGTCGTGGTCGGGGCCGACGATTTCGAGGACACCGACGCGGCCGGCTCCGCCCGGGCCGACGCCGAGGAGCGGCTGCCCTGGTACGAGGAGCTGCGCGAGTCGGCGCGCGTGGCCGGACAAGTCGAACGGGAACAGGCCGACGATCCCGCCCGCCGAGGCTGGTCCACCCCCGCCCCGCAGTCCACCACGACACCGAATCAGGAGACCAGCAGTGACCGTGAGCGAAGCCGACCTGGAGACCCTGCGTACGCAGCTGGGGCGTACACCGCGCGGTGTCGTCGACGTGGCCGCCCGCTGCGTGTGCGGCCGACCGACGGTGGTGCGCACCGCGCCGCGCCTGCCCGACGGCTCGCCCTTCCCCACCATGTACTACCTGACCCATCCGGCGGCGGTGCGCGGCTGCTCCACCCTCGAGGCGGAGCACCTCATGGAGGAGTTCAACCGGCGCCTGGCCGCCGAACCCGATCTGGCCGCCGCTTACGCGGCCGCTCACAACGACTACCTGGCTCGCCGCGCCGAACTGGGCAGCCCCGAGGAGATCACCGGGGTATCGGCCGGCGGCATGCCCAACCGGGTCAAGTGCCTGCACGCGCTGCTCGCGCACACGCTCGCGGTTGGCCGGGGCGTCAACCCCATCGGCGACCTCACCCTGGACACACTGCGCGAGCGGGGCCTGTGGGACCCCGAACGCTGCTCCTGCTGAGCGCCGACCGCCGCCGTAGAGTTACCGCTGAAGCCGCCGGCACAGCCATCCGAGGGGGAGCCACACATGACCCGCGTCGCCGCCATTGATTGCGGCACCAACACCATCCGGCTGCTGGTCGCCGACGCCGTCCGGGACGAGCACACCGGCGCCGTCCGCCTGCACCCCCTGCACCGCTCCAGCACCATCGTCCGCCTGGGACAGGGCGTGGACCGCACCGGGCGCCTCGACCCCGAGGCCCTGGCCCGCACCCTGGCGGTGGTACGCGAGTACGCCGCCACCTGCGCCGGCCTGGACGTGCCGCTGAACGCCGAGCACGCGCGCTTCGTCGCCACCTCCGCCACGCGCGACGCCGAGAACCGTGACGAGTTCGTCGACGGGGTGCGCGCCGCGCTGGGCATCGTCCCCGAGGTCGTCTCCGGCGAGGAGGAGGCCCGCCTGTCCTTCGCCGGCTCACTACTCGGGGCTGACGACGACGGTGCGCCGGCGGCCGGGCCCGCCGAGGCCGACCGGGCCGGGCAAGAGCCCGCCAAGCAGCGGAACGAGGCTACACACGGTCCCCGCCTCGTCGTCGATTTGGGTGGTGGCTCCACCGAGCTGGTCCTGGGCGTGGACGCCCCGCAGGCCGCCTACTCGATGAACACCGGCTCGGTGCGCATCACCGAGCGCTACCTGGCCGACGGCGTCACCCCCGCCGCGGAGCAGGCCGCCCGCGCGGAGGTGCGCGCCCTACTGGACCGGGCCGCCGACGCCGTCGACCTGGGCGCCGCCACCCGGCTGGTCGGGCTCGCCGGCACCATCTCCACCGTCACCGCCCACGCCCTCGGCCTGGACGCCTTCGACCGTGACGCCATCGACGGGGCCGAGCTGAGCATCGCGCGGGTGCTGGCATCCTGCGACGCGATCGTGCACTCCACCGCCGCGCAGCGGGAGTCCTGGGGGTACCTGCTGCCCGGCCGCCGCGACGTCATCGCCGCCGGGGCGCTGGTGTGGAGCGAGGTGGTGAGCCGGGTCGCCGCCGACACTGCCGCCGCCGGGCATCCGCTGACCACCGCCGTCACCAGCCTGTCCGACATCCTGGACGGCATTGCCATCTCGCTCCTTCCCGCGGGAGCGCAGGCATGAACACGGACGGCATACGGGCAGCCAAGCCCGCGGCCGGGACCGACTCAACGGAAGTCCCCGAGGACTCGTCGTCGGCGGGCGTCCCCGCAGACCGATGGGCAGTACTCCGGGAGGTGCAGGACCTGCGCGCCCGCCTGGAGGAGAGCGGGATCGCGGTGCCGGGCTCACCGGCGTGCGCACGACCGGTCACCTGGCGGCGGGCGACGTTGGGCGGGCCGGTGCCCATGGTCGCGGTCGCCACCACCGGGGCCGACGCCGCCGCCTGCGCCGAGCATGCCCGGGCGGCCCGCCGGGCCGGGGCGGACCTGGTTGAGCTGCGCGCCGACTTGCTGACCGCGCCGGAGGCGGCTGCGGCGACCGGGCGTGCGCGCGCCGCCACGACCATGCCGGCGCGGTGGGCGCCGCAGGAGCTTGCGGGACTGTGGCTGGCGGCCGCCCGCGCGGTGGGGGCGGAACTGCGCGGTTCGGGCATGCCGGTGCTGCTGACGGTGCGCACAGCCGCGGAGGGCGGCGGACTCGACGTCGACGACGTCACCTACCGGGCCGCGCTCGCGGACGCGATTGAACGGCTCGGACGGGAACGCGGTGCCGCTGCCGCGGTCGACGTCGAACTGGCCCGCGGCGACCTGCCACGGCTGGTGCGGCTGGCGCGCCGGGCGGGGCTCGACGTGGTCGCCTCCAGCCACGACTTCGCCGCCACGCCGGACGACGTCGAGATGCTGCGCCGTCTGCACGCCATGCAGGACGCGGGCGCCGCGGTCGCCAAGCTCGCCGTCACCCCGGCGGATCTGGCGGATGTGGGCCGGCTTGTGGGCGTGGCGGCGCGCGCCCGCGGGGAGCTGGACATCCCGGTGGTGGCGATCGCCATGGGGGAGGCGGGCGTCCTGACCCGGCTTGCGGGCGGGGTGTTCGGTTCGGCGCTCACCTTCGCGACCGCGGGATCGGCGGCTTCCGCGCCCGGCCAACTGCCCGTGGCTCGGGTGCGGGAGGCCCTGGCGCTGCTGCACTCCTGATGTCTCCATTCGCCGAGGTCGGTTGATCTTACGTGCCGAGGTCGGTGGAAGTTACGTGCTGAGGTCGGTCGGTATTACGCGTGTGATCGATCAGCGCCCGGGCCGTGGGGCGGGTCACCGTTGGCGGCGTCGTCGGGAAGCACCGTAATCGCGTAGAGTGGCGGCATTGCCCCGGCGAGGGATGCGCCCAGCGCATCCGTGATCGACGTGGTGGTGCCGGAAGGTGCTGCGCGTCGTCGTGCCCGCCGGACCACCGAACCGCGGGGCACGCTCCCCGCCACAACCGAGGAGAACGCATGCCCGCCAACGCCATCAAGCTTGACGCCACCGACCGCACCGAGTTCGGCAAGGGTTCCTCCCGCCGCGCCCGCCGCGCCGGCCAGGTACCCGCCGTCGTCTACGGGCACGGCACCGAGCCCCGCCACCTGCTGCTGGAGGAGCACGCCACCCGCCTGGCCCTGCGCGGCAACGAGAACGCACTGATCGAGCTGAACGTCGACGGTGAGTCCCTGCTGGCGCTCGCCAAGGACGTCCAGCGCCACCCCATCCGCCCGGGCGTGCAGCACATTGACTTCCTGCTGGTCAACCGCAACGAGAAGGTCGAGGTCGAGGTGCCCGTCGTCGTGACCGGCGAGCCCGAGCCCGGCACCATCCACATCATCGAGCTGGCCCACGTGCTCGTCTCCGCCCCGGCCATCGCCATCCCGGAGTCCATCGACGTCGACCTCACCGGCGTCGAGGCCGGCACCGCCGTCCGCGTGTCCGACCTGACTCTGCCCGATGACGTTGAGGCGATCACCGAGGCCGACACCGACGTCGTCAACGTCTCCCTGGAGGCCGTCGCGGTCGCCGAGGAGGAGACCCCGGCCGAGGCTGCCGAGGGCGCGGCCCCCGCCGAGGCCGAGTGACGCTCGCCGTCGCAGCCATACGCTCATGAACTCCCCTTGGCTCGTCGTCGGGCTGGGGAACCCCGGGACCCGGTACGCCCACAACCGCCACAACGTCGGACAAATGGTCATCGACGTGCTGGCCGGGCGCGCCGGGTCCCGCCTTTCCAGCCACAAGACCCACACCCGGGTCGCCGACGTGCGTCTGGGCGTCCTACCCGGCGGCGCCCCCGGACCGCGCGTCATTCTTGCCTGCACCACCGGCTACATGAACGAGTCCGGCGGACCGGTCAAGGCGCTGGCCCGCTTCTACGATGTCGACCCGGCCTCGCACCTGCTGGTCATCCATGATGACCTCGACCTGCCCGCGCACACCTTGCGACTCAAGCGCGGCGGCGGCGAGGGCGGGCACAACGGCCTGCGCTCCATCTCCCAGGCACTCGGCACCCGGGACTACGCACGGCTGCGCGTCGGCGTGGGACGGCCCCCCGGGCGGCAGGACCCCGCCGACTTCGTGCTCAGCGACTTCCCCGGGCGGGAACGGGCGGAGCTGGCCGTCACCCTGGAACAGGCGGCCGACGTCGTCGAACAGGTGGCGGTAGACGGCTTCACCGCTGCACAACAGCGGCTGCATACGGCCTGAGCCGCCCGCCGACGTCGAAACGCCATATCTACCGACCTCGGCGCGTAAAATCAACCGACCTCGGCGAAGAGGGCGGGAGAGCGCGGTGGTGCCGGGGACTACTGGTGATCGGGGCGCATGAGGCCGGTCTCGTAGGCCACCACCACCGCCTGCACCCGGTCGCGCACGTCCAGCTTGGCCAGCACGTTGCCGACGTGCGTCTTGACCGTGGTCGCCGAGACGACCAGATGGTCGGCGATCTCGGAGTTGCTCAGCCCCTGCGCCATCAGCATCAGGATCTCACGCTCGCGCGGCGTGAGCGCGGCGATGCGCGGATCCTCCCGCGCGCGCTCGCCGTCCTCGGGCAGGTGCGAGGCGAACAGCTCCAGCATGCGCCGGGTGATGCGCGGGCTGACCACGGCCTCACCGCTGGCGACCGTGCGGATCGCCTCCGCCAACTCGCCCGGCCGCGTGTCCTTGAGCAGGAAGCCGCTCGCCCCGGCGCGCAGGCCCGCGAAGGCGTACTCGTCCAGGTCGAAGGTGGTCAGGATGAGGATCTTGGTGTCCGGGCACTGCGCGGTGATCGCGGCGGTCGCGTCGATGCCGTTCATACCGGGCATGCGCACGTCCATGAGGATCACATCGGGCTTCAGGGCGCGTGCCTGTGCCAGGGCGGTGGCGCCGTCGGAGGCCTCCCCGACGATCTCGATGTCCTCGGCGGGGTCGAGCACCATGCGGAAGCCCATGCGCATAAGCGCCTGGTCGTCGGCCAGCACCACCGTGATGGGCCGCTGCCGGCGGGCGGAGTCCGCCTGCCCGGGCGGCACCGCCCCGGCGCCTGCGGTCGGGTCGGCTGCGTCGTTCACTGCGGCATCTGCCACGGCGCTGTCCCTTCGTCGTTGTCTTCCAGGCTCTCATCCCAGTGCAGGACGGCCCGCACACGCCAGCCGGTCGGGGTCGGCCCCGCCTGCACAGTGCCACCATAGACGGCGGCCCGCTCGCGCATGCCGATCAGCCCCTTGCCGGAACCGTGCAGCGGCGTCGAGCCCGGGGCGGCGTCGTTGTCGATCGTGAGGACGGCGGTGCCGGCGTGCCGGTCGACGGCGACGGCGACCGAGCGCGTGGTGGGCGCATAGCGCAGCACGTTGGTCAGCGCCTCCTGGGCGATGCGGAACAGGGTGAGCTGCAGACCCTTATCCGCGGGCAGCCTGCGGCCGGTCCACCGGTAGGTGACGGGTACGCCCGCGGTGCGGAAGCGCTCGACGAGTACCTCCAGGTCGGCCTGCTCGGGGGCGGGGGCGAGTGGCGTCTGACCGCGGGAGGCGTCGGCGTCCACGTCGGTGGCCTGCCGACGCAGGTCGGCGATCGGCTGGCTGGGCTCGACCGGGGCGACGGTGCCGGGCGGGGCGAACTCGGGAACCGGCAGCTCGCGCACGGTGGTGCCCGCGGCCGCGGGCGGCTCGACGACGGCGCTTTCGCGGGCGGTGGTGGAGGTACCCGCCCCGGTCGACTCTGCGGGCGCGCGGCGGGCCGCTGGTACCGGGCGAGTGTCGGCGTCGTCCCGGGCAGCGGGGGAGGCGACGGGGTCCTCGCGCAGCACCCCCACCAGTCGGCGCGTGTCGGCCAGGGCGGAGCGGCCGGTCTCCGCCAGTGTGGTGAGGGCCTCTTTGGCCATGGCGGGGTTGCGGTCGATGGCGGTGGCCGCGCCGTCGGCCAGGGTGATCATGACCGCGAGGGAGTGGGCGACGACGTCGTGCATCTCGCGGGCGATGCGGGAGCGCTCGTTGGCGGCAGCCAGCGCAGCCTCCTGCTCGCGGGCCAGTATGAGGCGCGATGAGCGCAGCTCCGCCTCGTGCAGCTGGGTCTCCTGGGCGCGGATCACCACCCCTACCAGCACCCCGATGATGTTGGTCAGTCCGTAGGGCATGAGCAGCCCGCCGAGGGTGTCGACCGCGTAACCGCCGAGCGCGGCCTGGCCGAACACGGTGGTCAGTGTGGAGACGGCGCAGGCCGCCCACACCCAGGCGGCCCGGTGGTGCAGGGCCAGGGTGGCCAGGGTGAAGGGCAGACCCAGCAGGGTGAAGGCGCGCAGCGCGTCGGCCGCATAGCCGATCTCGGCCACCCCCATGTCGGGAAAACCGCGGGCGACCACCGCCTCGTGGGCGAGCGGCAGGAAGGTCAGCACCGCCCAGCTGACGGTCAGGTGGCGGCGGCGGAAGACCAGGGCCAGCGCGCACACCAGGCAGGTGGCCAGTGTCAGCGGCAGCCAGGAGTGCAGCGACGGGATCTGCGCCTGCCGCAGCGGCCACAGCCCCATGAAGACGTTGAGGACCAGCACCACCACCGCGATGGCGGCGTCGGCGAGGTAGGGGTGCGCGGCCTGCCAACGCAGCACCCGGCCGGCGCTTGACGGCGTGCTCATCGCGTGGGCTCCCCTCTGCTCATGGACTAATTGTGCCCCGGCGGCAAGTTGCCGCCGGGGCACGGGTGCGGTTCAGGCGTCGCGGCGGGCGAACAACACCCAGCCGGCCAGCAGCGGCACGATCGCCCAGGCGCCGAAGACGAGGGCCGCCTGCCACTGCTGGAGGAAGTACATGGAGTCGGCCTGCCCCCAGGTCACCATGTGGTGGAACGGGTCGTAAACGGCCATTGCCGTCTGCAGCGGCTCGAACCCCTCGAGGGTGGCGGCCCAGTCCCATTTGAGGGCCATCAGCGACAGCGGCAGGTCGATGATGAACAGGAGGGTCAGCGCCAGGGTGATCGCCCCCGCCGTGGAGCGCAGCAGGAAGCCGAGTCCCAGGGCCATCAGTGCGATCCCGGCGAAGGACAGGCCGGTGCCCCATACGAAGCCCAGGTACTCGGGGTCGGCCAGTGAGCCGGCGTGTCCGTTCATGAAGGGCGCAGATACCGCCCAGGTCACCAGCGTGGATACGGCACCGATGAGGAAGCCCAGCACTCCGACCACGAGGGCCTTGGCGGCCAGCAGCCGTCCCCGGTGGGGAACCGCCGCCAGCGAGGAGCGGATCTGGCCGGAGGAGTACTCACCGGTGATGACGAGCGCCCCCAGCACGGCCACCACGATCTGGCCGAACTGGTTACCGGAGATGACCGCGTCGGCGGCCTGGTCGGCGAGCTCGGAGCTGCCGGCGTAGCCGATGGAGATGGCCGCGCTGAGCAGCACGGTGATGCCAACGGCGATGCTCGAGGTTATCCAGGTGGAGCGCAGGGAGCGGACCTTGACCCACTCGGCCCGCACCGCCCGGCCGAAGGTTTGGCGGCAGCCGGAGGGCGCGGCGGTCTGGCGGGCGTCGCTGCGGCGGGCGCGGGCGGGGTGGTCGTCACGGGTGCGGGCGACGTTGGTGGGAGCGGCGTCGGTCTGCTCCCGGCCGGGGGAGACGGTTTCGGAAACGGTGGAGGTGGACATGTGGATGCTTTCGTGTGTCGATGTGGCTTGTGGGGTGCGGCGGGACGGCGCGCGGCGAGCGGCGTCGGGGCCGACGGTCAGGCTCGGGCGGCGGCCGCGGGGAGCGGCGCCGGGGCCGAGCCGGCGGTGTATTCGACGTCGTTGCCGGTCAACTCCAGGTAGGCCTCCTCCAGGGAGGCGTGCTGGGTGGCCAGCTCGTGCAGGACGATGCCGTGTGCGGCGGCGATCTCTCCCACCCGGGCGGCGGGTGCCATCGTGGTGGTCAGGACGCCGGGCTCGGGAGCCTTGGTGTCGATGCCGGCGGTGTTCAGGGCGGCGGCGAGGTCGGCTGTCTGCGGCGAGGCGACGCGGACGACGTCGTTGGTGGCGGAGGCGATCACCTCGTCCACGGGGCCGGAGGTGAGGATGCGGCCGCGGCCGATGACCAGCAGGTGGTCGGCGGTCTGCGCCATCTCGCTCATCAGGTGGGAGGAGATGAAGACGGTGCGGCCCTGGTCGGCCAGGTGGCGGCAGGTCTCGCGCACCCACTTCACGCCCTCGGGATCCAGGCCGTTGACGGGCTCGTCGAAGATGAGCACCTGTGGATCACCCAGGAGTGCGGCGGCAATGCCCAGGCGCTGGCCCATGCCCAGGCTGAAGCCTTTGACGCGCTTCTTGGCCACCGGGGTCAGGCCGGTCAGGTCCAGCACCTCGTCGACGCGGCGGGTGGGGATGCCGTTGGAGACCGCCAACTGGGTCAGGTGGGCGCGGGCGCTGCGCGAGCCGTGCAGGCCCTTGGCGTCCAGGAGGGCGCCGACCTGGCATAGGGGTGCGCGCAGGTCCTGGTAGAAGTGGCCGTTGACCTTCACGGTGCCCTCGGTGGGCTTGTCCAGGCCCATGATCAGGCGCATGGTGGTGGACTTGCCGGCGCCGTTGGGGCCGAGGAAGCCGGTGACGGTGCCGGGCTCGATCGTGAAGGAGATGTGGTCGACGGCGGTCTTGGAGCCGTAGCGCTTGGTGAGATCGACAGCTTCGATCAACGGAATCAACTCTTTTCGGGGCGGGGTGGCGCAGTTTGCGTGTTCGCGCATTTGCGCGGCGGCTGCGGCCGGATGTTTACCGGCCTGCGTCCGAACACCACCAGGCTAGGAAGTGTCCCGGGCGCCTTCATCGGCCCGGCTGGCGATTAGTCGCCGCGCCGTCCTGGGCACGCCGGAGGAGCGGGGTCCTCCTGGAGGAGGAACCTCACCGAGGCCGGGTGACGTCACCGGCGGGGCCGGTAGATATGCCGGGTGACCGGAGCCTTGAACTCCTGGTGGAGCCGGCGGCTGACCGCATTCAGGGCTTCTTCAGGAATATCGGCGATACTGCACGCGATGAGCAACCCGTACTTCTCCCGCAGCCCCGTATTCGACGGGAGCGCCGGCTCGGCGTCGTCCGTGCAGCAGCGCACTCCCAACGGCTATCCGACCATGCCGGGATACCAGCCCGGCCAGGCCGGCCCGCAGGCCACTCAGCCGTACGGCCAGGCGCCCGCCTACGGCTATCAGACCGGCGGCCAGTACAGCCAGGCGCCCGCCTACGGCAGCGTCTCCCCGCAGCAGCTCTCCGGCCTGGAGGCCCAGTACGGCGCGCCGTCGGCCACCAACGTGGACCGCGGCCGCATGACCTACGACGACGTCATTGTGCGCACCTTCGGCATCTTCGCGGTGATCCTCGCCGTCGGCGCCGTCAGCTGGATGCTGGCCACCACCGAGGCCACGGCGGGGATCGGCCTGCTGGCCATGATTGGCGGCGCGATCGGTGCCCTGGTGCTGGGCCTGGTCAACTCCGCCAAGCGCGAGCCCAGCCCGGCACTGATCATGGCCTACGCCGTCTGCGAGGGCGCCATGCTCGGCGCGTTCTCCGGCGTGCTGGAAGCGCGTTACGACGGCATCGTCCTGCAGGCGGTTCTTGCCTCGGTGGCGACCTTCGGCGTGGTGCTGGCGGCATACAAGTTCGCCGGCTTCCGCCTGGCACCCAAGGCGCAGCGCATCCTGCTGACCGCCATGGGCGGCTACCTGATCTTCAGCGTGATCAACTTCGTGCTCATGCTCACGGGCTTCGCCTCCAACCCGTGGGGCCTGCGCGGCGCCACCATCTTCGGCATTCCGCTGGGCCTGGTCGTCGGCGTGCTCGCCGTAGTCATGGCGGCCGCCAGCCTAACCATGGACTTCGAGTCCATTCAGCGCGGGGTGGAGCGCGGCCTGCCCACCCGGTACGCCTGGTCCGGCGCCTTCGGCCTGACCGTCACCCTGGTGTGGCTGTACGTGGAGTTCCTGCGCATTCTCGCCA
>NZ_QMIN01000093.1:0-6675 GCF_003287795.1 Actinomyces sp. Z5 | reverse complement strand
CGACGGTGCCCGCGGTCCGGTCTCTCCGGCGCCGCGGGCACCGTCGCGTCCTGAGTGGGGCAGACGACGCCGTCGGGCCGTGCGGCGAACTGGGCGCGGCGGCGCCCCCTGCCGTAGCCTGGCCCGCATGATCAACAGCAACATGCCCACCGTTTCCGGCGCCAAGGGCGCCAAGCCGACCTTGACCTTCCCCGGGCCGGATGCCCCCGAGGGCCTGCAGGTGCAGGTGCTCGACGCCGGTGACGGCGCCGTCATCGAGGCCGGCGACACCGTCGTGTGCCACTACCTGGGCCAGGTCTGGAACGGGCGCGTCTTCGACAACTCCTACGACCGCGGCCAGCCGCTCAACTTCCAGGTCGGGGTCGGCATGGTCATCCGCGGTTGGGACGACGGGCTGGTCGGCCAGCGGGTTGGCAGCCGCGTGATCCTGTCCATCCCGTCAGAGCTCGGCTATGGCTCGCGCGGGGTGCCGCAGGCCGGCATCAAGGGCGGCGACACCCTGGTGTTCGTCACGGAGATCCTCGGCACCATGTGACGCGGGCGCCCCGGGCGGGTGGCCGCCGCGGCGGTCCGCTCCGGGGGCGCTTGTCTTCTCGGTCGGAGACGCGAGTTCGTGCTCTGGTACGAACTTTTGCCCCCGACACGAACTTTTGCACCCTGGTGTGCGGCAAAAAGGCGTACACCAGGGTGCAAAAGTTCGTAGTAGAAGGCAAAAGCTCGTAGCAGGGGACGGGGTGTAGCTGGCGGGGACGAGGCGGCGTCCTCCGGAGTGAGTCGCTGCCGCCTAGTGGGTATGCAGCTGCGCTGCTACCGCCAGCAGTAGGTCCTCGCGCCCGGTGCGGGCCACGAGCTGAGTGCCCACCGGCAGTCCTTGGGACAGCCCCGCCGGCACGGACAGTGCCGGATGCCCCGAGACGTTGAATATCGCAGTGTTGGACACCACCGGCGTCGAGGCGAGCATGGCCGCCGTCCAACCGCGCCCGCGCAGGTCCTGCGCGCCGCCGGGCAGGTCGAGCAGGGTGGGCAGCATCAACAGGTCCGCGCTTCCGAAGGCGGCCTCGACGCCGTCGCGCACGCGCTTCGCCTGACGCAGCGCCGCGCGCACCACCGGCTGCGGAATGAGCGCGCCCAGACGCGCCGAGGTCCTGGTGCGCGACTCCAGACGGTCCGGGTGCTCAACCTGCTGCGCCTCGACGTGCATGCCGGCGAAGTACAGCGTCAGGAACGGCGCGGTCGGCACCGGCCAGGCGACCCTAGCCGTGCGCACGTCATGGTCCAGCTTTCGCAGGCGGGCAGCCAGGCCATCCACGGCCTGAGCGACGGGCGGCGTCGAGCACGCGCCGGGCATGACCGCATTGGCTGTCAAGAGGATGCGTAGTCGGGGCGGTGGTGCGTCCACGGCGTCAACGAACCGCCGGGTAGGGGCATCGAGCCGCCACCGGTCCACCGGCTCGTTGCCGCTGATGACGTCCATGACCACGGCCAGGTCGTGGGCGGTGCGCGTGAGCGCCCCGAAGCCCGCCAGTCCGAACCAGTGGTCCGTCGACGGCGCCGAACTGACCCGGCCGCGTGTCGGCTTCAGCCCCAGCACCCCGCAGGCCGAGGCCGGAATGCGCAGCGAACCCCCGCCGTCGGAACCCATGGCCACCGGAACCGCGCCGGTGGCGACGGCGACCGCCGAGCCCGCAGAGGAGCCGCCGGGGGAGCGTGCAGGGTCCCAGGGGTTCAGGCAGTCGCCGTGATGGGCGGACTCTCCCACCGGGAACTGGCCGAACTCGGGCATATTGGTGCGCCCGACGATGATCGCCCCCGCCTGCCGCAGGCGCCCGACGACGGCGCAGTCCGCCCGGGCGGGACTGCTATTGCCTCGGCCGCCAAGTGTGGTGACTTCCCCGGCGACGTCGTACTCCTCCTTGACCGCCACCGGCACGCCGGCGAGCGGTCCGGCTGCGCCCGGGCCGGCTGCCGCGATGCGCCGGTCGAGGGCATCGGCCTCCCGCAGGGCGGCTTCGCGGCGCACCACGGTGAAGGCGTTGAGATCCGGGTCCAGTGCGTCAATGCGTTCCAGCGCGGCCTGGATCGTGGCCCGGGCGGTGATGCGCCCGGCGCTGACGGCACGGGCGATGTCGACGGCGTTGCGCGGAATGGTCATGCGGCCTCCGTTGATCCGGTGCTCAAGAGTGTAAGGGGGCGTCGTTATGGGCTCCGGCGGGTGGGACGGGCCCGGCGGTGGGGTAGGAGATGGGAGGCGTGAGGAGTGTGTGCCGTAATTCGGTGGGGAGATGTGAGGCGTCTCGCCTGCCGGTGAGTGGGGACGTCGTCGGCGGAATGGCGCTGTGCCGCGGGAAAACGGTAGTCCGGTGAGTGAACGCACACGGACTGCCGACATTGCTGACACTACGCTGTGGCCATTCGAAAATCGTCCGCATCCCAGGAGACGCTCATGCCCCGCTATCGCAGTGCTACCTCCACCACCGGCCGCAACATGGCCGGCGCCCGCGCCCTGTGGCGCGCCACCGGCGTGAAGGACTCGGACTTCGGCAAGCCCATCATCGCCATCGCCAACTCCTTCACCGAGTTCGTCCCCGGGCACGTGGGCCTGCGGGACGTCGGACGCGTCGTCGCCGAACAGGTGGAGGCCGCCGGCGGCATCGCCAAGGAGTTCAACACGATCGCCGTCGACGACGGCATCGCCATGGGGCACGACGGCATGCTCTACTCCCTGCCCAGCCGCGAGCTGATTGCCGACTCCGTGGAGTACATGGCGAACGCGCACTGCGCCGACGCCCTGGTGTGCATCTCCAACTGCGACAAGATCACCCCCGGCATGCTCATGGCCTCGCTGCGCCTGAACATCCCCACGATCTTCGTGTCCGGTGGGCCCATGGAGTCCGGGAAGATGGTCGCCGCCGACGGCACCACCCGCAAGCTCGACCTGATCGACGCCATGATGGACGCCGCCGACCCCACCGTCCCCGACGAGACCATCTCCGCCATCGAGCGCCTGGCCTGCCCCACCTGCGGCTCCTGCTCGGGCATGTTCACCGCCAACTCCATGAACTGCCTGACCGAGGCCCTGGGCATGGCGCTGCCCACCAACGGCTCGCTCGTCGCCACCCACGCGGACCGCAAGGTCCTGTTCCAGGAGGCCGGCCGCCGGATCGTGGAGATCGCCAAGGCCTACTACGAGGACGACGACGCCTCCGTCCTGCCGCGGTCGATCGCCACTAAGCCCGCCTTCGAGAACGCCATGAGCCTGGACATCGCCATGGGCGGGTCCACCAACACGGTGCTGCACCTGCTGGCCGCCGCCCAGGAGGCGGAGGTCGACTTCAAGATGGCCGACATCGACCGCCTCTCCCGCAAGGTGCCCCACCTGTGCAAGGTGGCCCCCTCGACCAACCTCGTGCACGTGGAGGACGTCCACCGCGCCGGCGGCATCATGGGCATTCTCGGAGAGCTCGACCGCGGTGGTCTGCTCGACACCACTACCCGTACCGTGCTGCGCGGCACCCTGGCCGACGAACTCGACCAGTACGACATCGGCCGCCCCGGCGAGGACGGCGTGCGCGACCCGCAGGCGAGCCGTGTCGACGAGGCGATCCGCACCCGCTACCTGGCCGCCCCCGCGGGCGTGCGCACCACCCAGATGTTCTCCCAGAACTCCCGGTGGGAGGCCCTGGACGTGGACCGGGAGAATGGCGCCATCCGCGACATCGCCCACGCCTACTCCGCAGACGGCGGCCTGGCCGTCCTGTTCGGAAACGTCGCGGAGAAGGGCTGCATCGTCAAGACCGCCGGGGTGGATGCCTCGATCCTGACCTTCTCCGGCCCCGCCGTCGTCTTCGAGTCCCAGGAGGAGGCCGTGGACGGCATCCTCGGCGGCAAGGTGAAGGCCGGGGACGTCGTCATCATCTCCCACGAGGGGCCTCGCGGCGGCCCGGGCATGCAGGAGATGCTCTACCCGACCACCTACATCAAGTCCATGCACCTGGGCAAGGAATGCGCGCTTCTCACCGACGGCCGCTTCTCCGGCGGCACCTCCGGGCTGTCCATCGGGCACGTCTCCCCGGAGGCCGCCGCGGGCGGGCTCATCGGACTGGTACGCACCGGCGACCGCATCGTCATCGACATCCCCAACCGCTCCATCGAGCTGGATGTGGACGAGGCGGAGATCGCCCGGCGTCGCGCCGAGGAGGAGGCCCGCGGGGAGGACGCGTGGACGCCGCACAACCCGCGTCCCCGCCACGTGTCCAAGGCACTGCGCGCCTACGGCATGCTCGCCACCAGCGCCGACCTCGGCGCCGTCCGTGATCTTAGCCGGATCCGCGTTCGCTGACGCCTGTCGCATTCGGAACTAACGCAGCTGAGCGGGTGTGCGCGTCCCGCCGTCGTCGGGGGCCGCACCCGCTCAGCGTGTGAGCGCCCAGCATGCGGTGGAGAGTATGCAGGCGACGAGTGCGGGAACGTACTTGCGCGGGTGGCGGATTACTTCGCGCTCGGACTTCCAATCGAGCAGCGGCCAGCGCCATTCCATGAGGACGGCGGCCAGGGCCGCGGATGAAGCCGCGGTGACCACGAAGACGACGTCGCTGCCGAAGTGCGCGAGGGTTGGCTCGGGAGCGAAGACGGCGACGGCTCCGCAGGCCAGGTACAGGGCCGCAAGTTGGAGGGCGTAAACGCATAGCGTGCGCCACGTACGCGGACAGGTCTTGACCACGAGCCAGGTGCTCGGATGCCGGGAGAAGTAGGCGTTGAGCGGGGTGTTTTGCACCACCATGACGGCCCCGAGCGGTAGCGCGGCACCGTGGTTGTGGAGCATTGCGTTGAACATCCAGCCGAAGGCAACCAGCGCGGCGGTGTTGATCTGCGTCATTCGGGAGCTCGCCAACTCACCGAGTACGAGGCTGGAGACGCGCGGCCCGGCTCCTCGCCTTCGTGCGGCGTCATCCACGATCTCGAAGCCGAGGAGGAAACAGACGGTGCCCTCGACGGCGAGCATCACGGCCGCAATGAGCGGATTGAGGACAATGCCAAGGACGATCCCGGCCGCCAATGCGATGAGCGCTCCCAAGCGATGGTGGCGCGTGGGGCCGCTCCAGAGCAGGAGGACCAGGGGCGCCATTCCGAGGGCGAGCAGAATCACCGTGATGGCATCGGTCCACGTGATGCTTTGAGCCGTAGAGATGAACGCGATCACGGGTAGAACGACTTCAAGGAGCACCACCAGCGAACCGATGAGGTAGGCGGCGCGAGCCAGGTCCTTGGTGGCGATCGGGAAACGTGTCAGGCCCGGCCACCGCTCGCTGTGGACCCAGGTCCAGGCGATTGATGACATGGCTGCCGCCGTGGCCAGGAAGACCCCGGCGGAGGTGACCCGCAGGTTGACCACGACGCCCAGGTGCATGCCAACCCACGCCGCGACCGCCGTCAGGATCAGGCTGGACCATATGGTCCGTTTGCTGAGGAACTCGCCCGCCACGGCGCGAGCTGCCAGAGCGCTAGTTGACGAGGGCTGCGACAGCATCGGAATCCCCAGGAGTGTCGAAGGGGCCGCTGAGTCGGCCCGCGGAGAGTACGTAGAGCCGGGTGGTGCATCGGGTGAAGGACTCGGCGATGTGGGAGCTCAGTAGTACCGCCTGCCCACGTTCGGCGGCAGCGACTATGCAGTGGTAGAGATATTCCGTTGCCGCGAAGTCGAGGAAGTCCACCGGCTCGTCGAGGAACAAGATGTCGGCCGGCGTTTGGAAGGCGGCGATGAGCGCTGCCTTTTTTCGGGTGCCGCTGGACAGTTGCCCGAATGGGGTTGACCGATAGTCGCCGAAGTTGAAGCCGTCGATGAGTTCGTCGAGCAGCTGCGGGCGTTCTCGCCGCCCATAGGCGCGGTCCAGGAAGCGAATGAAGGTGTCCAAGGACCAGGTGGGGAACGAGGTGTCGTTGGTTAAGGCGAAATAGCGCTGCTGTTTGAATGCGGGCGTATCCGGTCTGCATGCGCGTCCGCGGTACCGCATGGACCGGAACTCGTAACCCCGGTGCGCGTCGCAGAGCGCCTTGAGCATGGTGGTTTTTCCGGCGCCGTTGACGCCCAGTAACCCCACCGCCTCGCCCGCATCGAGTGTCAGCGAGACATCGGTCAGGACGGGGTCGGAGCGGTTGTACCAGGAGCGCAGCCCAACGACCTCGAAGACGTGTTCCATGATTCCCTCCTCGATCGGGTGAGGTGAAAAGCAGCGGAAACGGATGGTCGGCGTGCGGCTCAGGCCTTCGGTGATCCGGAGCGCCCTAGGAATGCGGCGGCGACGAACAGCGCCCCTAAAACAAGGCTCGCGATGGCTTCGAGGATATTGCCGATGGTGAATGCTCGAACCGCCACCGCCAGTGCTAGGAGGCCAATTACCAAACGCAGTGTGCGCCGCGAGCGAGTGGCAGGTTCAGGGGGCATTGTTGATCGCGCCTTTCAAATGTGGGTATCGCTCGCTGCAAATGTATCAGATGTATAATGAAGGCGCAAGGTGAACTGTTGAATTGGCCTTAATATGGCGATGTTTAGAGGCGCTTCCGGTTTGCGGGTGTGGGTTCCGGCCGGGGCTGTGGTGTGGGGTGGTGGTTGGTGCGGTGCGGTCGTACTCGGGTCGGCGGGGACGTCGTCGGGCCGCCGAGGACGCTCTCCCGGGA
>NZ_QMIN01000092.1:0-7428 GCF_003287795.1 Actinomyces sp. Z5 | reverse complement strand
CATGCGGATTCCAAATCGGCTCCAGCGGTCGGCGACGGCCTTAGTGCCGAATTCGGACATTCCGCCCCACGGCGGGGCGCCCGGGCACACACCGCCAGCACCCAGCCCACCAGGCCGGCAACACCCACCACCCACCACACCCACAAACCGGAAGAGCCGCGAGAGCCCTAGATTCGCGATAGCCTACGCGCTTGTAACTATACAGTTCGCACAGATGCACAAACCGAATTGTGCTCGGAGTACATCACGCCCCAAAAGGGCTCCATCCGATCTAGTCGGAAGCACCAGTTCCGACGAGGAGACGACATGCCAACAACCAAGACGGCGCGACTCGCGCTCGCATGCACCATCATCTACATCGCGGGGATGGGGGTCTCGAACCTCTTGATCTACCGCGTCCTCAACGTCGGCTACAACGATGCCGCCTTCGTGAAGACGCTGCTGCCGTTCATCTCCCTGCTGGCGCTATGGGCGCTGGGCAGCTTCCTAGCCCTGCGGAATCGGCTCACACCCCCCGACGGTCCGAGACGCTACCCTGCGTTCCTAGTCGTATTCATTCCCCTCGTAGGCATGGCCCTGTACTACTGGGCAACTCACGGCGAACTGACACCCGCATTTGCAACCCCATTGGTCGCCACTGTGCTCATCGGATTCGCTGAGGAGATGATGTTCCGCCGGGTGCTGTACGTCGGCCTGCTCCAGGAGCCCCAGGGAACGCAGATTCGAGGCGCGCTACTCGGCTCCGCGGTGGTGTTCAGCCTGCTTCACTCGGTGAACGTGCTCGCCGGACTGCCCTTCCCGAACATGCTGCTGCAGCTGGTGACCACCTTCATCGCTGGACTGTTCTATGCCCTGATGTATGACTACACCAAGAGCATCGGCCTCATGATCGCCTCACACTTCCTGTGGGACTACCTTATCTTCAGTGGAGCAGTTACGAAGATTCCAGTGTTCAGCGGCGTCATCACGGTACTGAACATTGCAGAGTTCGTCATCGTAGTCGTGCTCCTCACCAAACGATGGCAGCAAGAGAGGCTCTCATCCGCTCAGAACGCATGATGACGTCTCGCTGGCCGCGGCCGTCCACACACCGGCAAAACTCTGCTCGAGGGCGCGGTTGCCCCTCCACGACACCACGCTCCTAGACGACGGAGGACGGACATCAGCGGGACTTCTTGGCGGTGGTCTTCTTCGCCGTGGTCTTGCGGGTGGTGCGCTTCTTGGCGGGACCCTTGGCGCGCTTCTCCGCCAGCAGCTCGTAGGCGCGCTCGGGGGTGACGGTGGCCGGATCATCGTCGCGGCGCAGCGTCACATTCGTCTCCCCATCGGTGAAGTAGGGGCCGAAGCGGCCGTCCTTGATCACCACGGGCCGGCCGGTGTCCGGGTCGGTGCCGAGCTCGCGCAGCGGCGCCCGGGAGGCCGCCTGGCCGCGGCGCCGCTTGGGCTGGGCGAACAGCTCCAGCGCCTGCTCCAACGTCACCGTGAACAACTGCTCCTCGCTCTCCAGGGAGCGCGAGTCCGTGCCCCGCTTCAGGTAGGGCCCGTAGCGGCCGTTCTGCGCGGTGATGTCCACGCCGTCGGCGTCTTGCCCCACCACCCGTGGCAGGCTCAGCAGGTCGAGGGCCTGCTCCAGGGTCACGGTGGCCAGGTCCATTGACTTCAGCAGCGAGGCGGTGCGCGGCTTGGGGCCCTTCCGGGACCGGCGTGCCGAGCCCTTCCCGGCCGACTTCGACGCCGCGGCGCCCTGCCCCGCCTCCGCGGTCTCGTCCGCGGCCGGCTCCGGCTCGGGCAGGATCTCGGTGACGTAGGGGCCGTAGCGGCCGTCCTTGACGACGATGGTGTGGCCGGTGGACGGGTCCGTGCCCAGCTCGCGGCCGTCGTCGGCGGCACGGGTGAACAACTCGCGCGCCTTGGCCACCGTCAGCTCGTCGGGCGCCAGGTCACCGGGGACGTTCGCGCGCTTGCCCTCGGCGTTCTCCAGGTAGGGGCCGTAGCGGCCCACGCGCAGGGTGATGCCCTCGCCGATGTCTATGGAGTTGACGGCGCGGGCGTCGATCTCCCCCAGGCCGTCCACCATGGCCTTCAGGCCCAGCCCGTCCTCGGCGGTGGGGGCGGTTCCCGCCACACCCGCCTGCCCCTGGGGGCCGTAGTAGAAGTGGGTGAGCCAGTCGACCCGGTCCTCCTCGCCGGCGGCGATGCGGTCCAGGTCTGCCTCCATGGAGGCGGTGAAGTCGTAGTCGACCAGCTCGCTGAAGTTCTCCTCCAGTAGGCGGGTGACGGCGAAGGCCAGCCAGGTGGGCACCAGCGCCTGGCCGCGGTGTTCCACATAGCCGCGGTCGGAGATGGTGGACATGATGGAGGCATAGGTGGAGGGGCGGCCGATCTCCCGCTCCTCCAGCGCCTTAACCAGGGAGGCCTCCGTGTAGCGGGGCGGCGGCGTGGTCTCATGCCCGGCGGCCTCGGCCGTGAGCGCCACCAGCTCCTGGCCGGCGATCATGGCGGGCAGACGCACATCCCGGTCCCGGCCGGCGGCGGCGCCCGCGCCGGCACCCGAGGCGGAGCCGCTGCCCGAGGCCGTCGGCGCAGCCCCGTCCGTCACCGCGGGGGCGGTCTCGGACTCGTAGCGCTCGGCGTCGCGCCCCTCCTCGTAGGCGGCCAGGAAGCCGCGGAAGGTGATGACGGTGCCCGAGGCGGTGAACCCGGCCGTGTTGAAGGTGATGCCCGAGTCACGGGAGCCGCCGTCGGCGGGACGCAGGGGCACGTCCACCCGCACCGTGGCCGTGGAACCGGTGGCGTCGGCCATCTGGGAGGCGACGGTGCGCCGCCAGATCAGCTCGTAGAGGCGGAACTGAGCGCCGGTGAGCCGCCCGGACACCTGCGCGGGGGTGCGGAAGTGGTCGCCGGCGGGACGGATCGCCTCGTGCGCCTCCTGGGCGCCCTTGGTCTTGGTGGCGTACACGCGCGGCTTGGGCGCCACATACTCCGCGCCGTACAGCTCGGCCACCTGGCCGCGAGCGGCGGCGACCGCCTGCCCGGACAGCACCGTGGAGTCGGTACGCATGTAGGTGATGAAGCCGTTCTCGTACAGGGCCTGCGCCACCCGCATGGTCTCGCGCGGGTTCATGCGAAGCTTGCGGCTCGCCTCCTGCTGCAGCGTGGAGGTGGTGAAGGGCGCGGCCGGGCGCCGCCGGTAGGGCTTCTCCTCCACCTCGGCCACGCGCGGCACCGCCCGGGTAACGGCCTCGGCGACGGCACGCGCGGCCCCCTCGTGCAGGTGCACGGTGCCGGCCTTCACGGCGGCGGGACGCAGCGCCCCGGCGTCGGTGAAGTCGCGTCCGGTGGCCACGCGCCGCCCGTCCAGTGCGGTCAGGCGGGCGGTGAAGGCGGTGTCCGCCGCGGCCGCGGGGCGCAGCGAGCTGCCGGCGGCGAGGTCGGTGGACAGCTGCGCCTCCACACCCCAGTAACCGGCCGCCTTGAAGGCCATGCGCTCACGCTCACGCTCCACCACCAGCCGGGTGGCCACGGACTGCACGCGCCCGGCGGACAGCCCCGCGCGAACCTTGCGCCACAGCACCGGGCTGACCTCGTAGCCGACCAGCCGGTCCAGGATGCGGCGAGTCTCCTGCGCGTCCACCCGGTGGGTGTCCAGGTCGCGGGTGTGGTCCAGAGCGCGGGTGACCGCCTCCTTGGTGATCTCGGTGAAGGTCATGCGCCTCACCGGTACCTTGGGCTTGAGAACCTCCAGCAGGTGCCAGGCGATGGCCTCCCCCTCGCGGTCGTCATCGGTGGCCAGGTAGAGCTCATCGGCGTCCTTGAGCGCCTTGCGCAGCTGCGTGACGGTCTTCTTCTTGTCCGGGTTGACCACGTAGTAGGGCTTGAAGCCGTCGGTCACGTCGACGGCGAACTTGCCGTAGGGGCCCTTCTTCTCGGCGGCCGGCAACTCGGAGGGCTGGGCGAGGTCGCGGATATGGCCGACCGAGGCCTCGACGTCGAAGTCCTTGCCCAGGTAGCCGGCGATGGAGCGGACCTTGTTGGGGGACTCGACGATGACGAGTTTCTTGGACACGGAGACCTTCTTCGAGTGCTTCGGTTTTACGGCGTTTCAGCGGCGTGGCCCCAGCGGACCGCGGTAGACCGGTGCGGTGCCGCCCGGGCGCGCCGGAGGGGTGAAGACGGCGGCTTGAGGCTGCGAGCGTGACTGTAGCGCACCTGTCCGACAGGATTCCGCCCCGCCCCGCCGCCATCCAGCCCTGGATTCACAGCTGCACCACAGACTAGACGTGTTCAATGAGCCGCATGAGCACCCCCGCCGAATCTCTCACCCGACCTGACGGCTCCCCCATACGCGTTCTGGTGGTCGACGACGAGCAGACCCTCGCCGATCTGCTCGCCTCTGCACTGCGCTACGAGGGCTGGGAAGTGACCACCGCCGGCACCGGCCGGGCCGCGGTGCGCCTCGCCCAGGAGCTCACCCCCGACGTCATCGTGCTGGACATCATGCTGCCCGACTTCGACGGCATGGAGGTCATGCACCGCATTCACGGTCACCAGCCCAACGTCCCCGTGCTGTTCCTCACCGCCAAGGACGCCGTCGAGGACCGGGTTGCGGGGCTCACCGCCGGCGGGGACGACTACGTGACCAAGCCCTTCTCCCTGGAGGAGGTCGTCGCCCGGCTGCGCGCCCTACTGCGGCGTTCCGGCGCCAGCGCGGAGAAGCCCGCGAACGTGCTGGAGGTGGGCGACCTGCGCATGGACGAGGACTCCCACGAGGTGTGGCGCGGCGAGGACGAGATCCACCTGACCGCCACCGAGTTCGAACTGCTGCGCTACCTGATGCGCAACCCCCGCCGAGTGCTGTCCAAGCCGCAGATCCTGGATCGCGTGTGGAACTACGACTTCGGGGGGCAGGCCAACATCGTGGAGCTGTACATCTCCTACCTGCGCCGCAAGATCGACAAGGGCCGCGAGCCCATGATCCACACCATGCGCGGGGTCGGCTACGTGCTCAAACCCGCCGTCGCCCAGTAGCCCCGGCAGGCACCGATGCAGCTCATGGCCGGCGGACACCGGCGGCGGGAACCCGGCGGCACGGCTCGCGGCCCCACAAGGCGCTCGGCTAGCCTCGGGCGCGTGCGTCCAACACCACGCAGCCTGCGAACTCGGCTCGTCGTCGGCGTGATCGGCATCGTGCTGGTCATGGCGGCCGGCATCGGGGCCCTGTCCACACTGATGCTGCGCCAGTCGCTGGTGGACCGGCTCGATGAACAGTTGACGGCCGCCTCCGATCGCGCCGCCGCCCGGCGTCAGGACGCCAACCCCGCCGGCGTCGGCCTGGCCGGGAGCCAGAGCTCGGACTCGGGCCAGGACACCATCCGGCCCGGGGCCGACGTGGCACCGCCCACTGACGGCGCCGCCCCGCCCGCCGCACCGAAGGGCGATGTGCCCATCGGCCTGGACGCCGTCGGACAGTCCACCGGCACCCTGACGGTTATCGCCTCCGGAGCGCGCGATGGCGCCGATGACTCCGGATCGGCCGTCTCCACGGTGAAGGCCGGATACATCGACGACGACGGCAACTACCGCACCCTGACCGACGCGGAGTGCGAGGCCCTGCTCGCGCTGGAGGTCACCGGCGAGCCGGTGACGGTGTCGATTGATTCCCTGGGCAACTACCGGGTGCTCGCCACCGAGGACTCCGCCAGCGGAGACGTGGTGATCACCGGCCTGTCGACCGCCGCCGATGAGAAACTCATCCGCACCCAGCTGCTGGCTCAACTGGGGATGGCGCTGGCCGGAGCCCTGATCGCCGCCGTCACGGGCCGGGCCATGGTGCGCACCTCGCTGGCACCGCTGGAGCGCGTGGCGGACACGGCCGAACAGGTCGCCTCCCAGCCGCTGTCCCGCGGGGAGGTGAGCATCCGGGAGCGAGTCTCCGCCGCCGACATCGCCTCCTCGCAGGAAATCGGCCAGGTCGGCAACGCCCTGAACACCCTGCTCGGGCACGTCGACGACGCCCTCACCGCCCGGCAGCGCAGCGAGACGCAGGTGCGCCAGTTCGTCGCCGACGCCTCCCACGAGCTGCGTACACCGTTGGCCTCCATCCGGGGCTACACCGAGTTGATCAAGCGCAGCGGCGCCGACGCCGTACTGCCGGAGGATGCCGTGCACGCCCTGGAGCGGGTGCACTCGGAATCGGTGCGGATGACGGCGCTGGTGGAGGACCTGCTGCTGCTGGCACGCCTGGACGCGGGCCGCGAGTTGGAGCACGGGGAGGTCGACCTGGTGGAGATCGTCGTGGATGCGGTCGCGGACGCCCGGGCCGCGGGCCCCGACCACACCTGGGAGTTGAATCTGGCGGTGCTCGAGCCTCCCGCCGGGCTGAGCGACGACGCGGCGGAGGAGTTCGTGCCCGAGCCGACGCTGGTAGTGGGCGACGAGGCGCGGCTGCGGCAGGTGATGGTCAATCTGCTGGCCAATGCCCGCGTGCACACTCCGGCGGGCAGTCGGGTGACCACGACCCTGTCCCGGGGCGAGGACGGGACGCTGGCAATCGCCGTCGCCGACGACGGCCCGGGCATCGACCCCGCGGTGCGCGACCGCCTGTTCGAACGCTTCGCCCGCGGGGACGCCTCGCGCGAGCGGCGCACCGGCTCCACCGGTCTGGGCATGAGCATCGCCCTGGCGATCGTGCAGTCCCACCACGGGACCCTCAGCGTGGACTCCCGCACTGGCACCGACGACCACGGCACCACCTTCACCGTGATCCTGCCGGCGGCCCCGGCATCCGCGGACGCCGCCTGACGCGGACGACCCAGATCCGGCGGAAAGTTCGGCACCGATAAGCACCGAAAAGCACACCACGCCGACTTTCCAACACCACACCGGCCAAAAGTCCAGTCTCAAACACCGCGTTCACGCCGAGAGCTCGTGTTTAGCCCGGCGACGTTCGGGCCGGTGTTTTGCACGACCCTGGGTGACACTGCACGACCCTCGTGGGCATTGCACGACCCCGGGGTGGTCGTGCAACACACACCAAGGTCGTGGAACGCGGCCCGAGGTCGTGCAGTACATAGGGGCGGGGTGAGCGCCACTGCCACCCCGGGGCTATCGGCGTGGATGAGGCGTTTTCGACCGGGGCTATCGGCGTGGATGAGGTGCCTTAGACCGGCGCGCCTCGGTCCTCTAACTGGATCGTCCAGCCCAGCCCTTGCAGTCCCAGAGACCCTCCTCGCGATGAGGCGCGTTTCCCACGTGGTCCACGCTCGTGGCGACCTGCGCGCCGACGGCTCATCAGGCAGAACAACGGTTCGTCAGGTGCGCTAACGGTTCATGCGTTCTCGGCGACGATTAGCCATGTGATGTCTCAGGACATCGGTGACAGTTTTGTGTCAGGACATCGGTGACACTTGGTGTGTCAGGACATCGGTG
>NZ_QMIN01000091.1:0-23272 GCF_003287795.1 Actinomyces sp. Z5 | reverse complement strand
GCGGCGAACCGAACCGACCGGGCGACCGATCAGTACATGCCGCCCATGTCGTCACCGGCGCCCGCGCCGGCGGCGGCCGGGGCCGGGGGCTCCGGCTTGTCGGCGACGACGGCCTCGGTGGTCAGGAACAGGCCGGCGATGGACGCGGCGTTCTGCAGCGCGGAGCGCGTGACCTTGACCGGGTCGGCAATGCCGGCGGCCAGCAGGTTGGTGTACTCACCGGTCTGAGCGTTCAGACCCTCACCGATGGGCAGGTTGCGCACGCGCTCGGCCACGACGCCGCCCTCGAGGCCGGCGTTGATGGCGATCTGCTTGAGCGGAGCCTCCAGGGCGACGCGCACGATGGCGGCACCGGTGGCCTCGTCGTCGGACAGCTCGAGGGCGTCCAGAGCGGTGGCGGCCTGCAGCAGGGAGACGCCGCCACCTGCGACGATGCCCTCCTCGACGGCGGCCTTGGCGTTGCGCACAGCGTCCTCAATGCGGTGCTTGCGCTCCTTGAGCTCCACCTCGGTGGCGGCACCGGACTTGAGGACGGCGACGCCGCCGGCCAGCTTGGCCAGGCGCTCGGACAGCTTCTCGCGGTCGTACTCGGAGTCGGAGTTCTCGATCTCGTTGCGGATCTGGGCGACACGGGCGTCAATGGCGTCCTTGTCGCCGGCGCCGTCGACGATCGTGGTCTCGTCCTTGGTGACGACCACCTTGCGGGCCTGGCCCAGGTCCTCCAGGGTGGCGTTCTCCAGCTTCAGGCCGACGGTCTCGGAGATGACGGTGCCGCCGGTGAGGATGGCCATGTCCTGCAGCATCGCCTTGCGGCGGTCGCCGAAGCCGGGGGCCTTGACGGCGACGGACTTGAAGGTGCCGCGGATGCGGTTGACCACCAGGGTGGCCAGGGCCTCGGCCTCGACGTCCTCCGCAACGATCGCCAGCGGCTTGCCGGACTGCATGACCTTCTCCAGCAGGGGCAGCAGGTCCTTGACGTTGGAGATCTTGGACTCGACCAGCAGGATGTAGGCGTCCTCGAGGACGGCCTCCTGACGGTCGGCGTCGGTGACGAAGTAGGGGGAGATGTAGCCCTTGTCGAAGCGCATACCCTCGGTGACCTCGAGCTCGAGGCCGAAGGTGTTGGACTCCTCCACGGTGATGACGCCGTCGTGGCCGACCTTCTCCAGGGCCTCGGCGATCATGGCACCGATCTGCTCGTCGGCGGCGGAGATGGAGGCGGTGGCCGCGATCTCGTCCTGGGTCTCGACCTCCTTGGAGTCGGCCAGCAGGCGCTCGACGACGGCGGCGACGGCCTTGTCGATGCCGCGGCGCACGGCGATGGGGTTGGCACCGGCGGCCACGTTGCGCAGGCCCTCGCGCACAAGCGCCTGGGCCAGCACGGTGGCGGTGGTGGTGCCGTCACCGGCGACGTCGTCGGTCTTCTTAGCGACCTCCTTGACCAGCTCGGCGCCGATCTTCTCGTAGGGGTCCTCGAGCTCGATCTCCTTGGCGATGGTCACACCGTCGTTGGTGATGGTCGGGGCGCCCCACTTCTTGTCGAGGACGACGTTGCGGCCCTTGGGGCCGAGGGTGACCTTGACGGTGTCGGCGAGGGTGTTCAGGCCCCGCTCCATTCCGCGACGGGCCTCCTCATCGAAGGCGATGATCTTGGGCATTGCTGCTCCTGTATTTGGTGGTGGCCGGCGGGTGCCCGCGACGGACGGAGCGGCACCGGACGTTCATGTCCCGTCCGACGCCGACCCTCACCTGCCGGCCTGGGTCGTTCACCGGATCCGGGGAGCGGCTTTGTCACTCTCCGGGTCCGAGTGCTAACCGCAATGCTGGCACTCTCACCCCTTGAGTGCAAGACGCTCAGGTTCGCCGTCGGCCCGAAACGGGGTGTGAAAGAGCTCTCCCGACACCGTTTCCGTCGGTCTCGGCGTGTCGCTTGTGCCGATCTCGGCAGCCATATCGACCGATCTCGGCACATAACTTCTACCGATCTCGGCGGAGTTCCGCCGTGGCCAACAGTACGAGCGCGCAGGTCCAGGCGAGCGGTGCAGGGCCCGCGGGCAGGCCGTCGGCGCGCACCTTCTCGGGCAGCGCACCGGCGCGAGTACGGTGCGCCTCCAGCCACTCCAGCAGCGTGCGCGCCTCGGCGTCGCGCCCCAGACCGGCCGCCGACCAGGCCAGCAGTGCGGTCTCCGGGGTCCAGGAGATCCCGTCGTCGCGCCACGACTCCCCCGGCGCCACCCCACCGGCCGGCCGGGACATGCGGGCCACCGCTCCGTCCCTTACCGCCGCGACGCCGTCCAACGCGCGGGTGAACGGCGGAGCTACGAGCGCGATGGCCGCGTCGAGGTCGTCCCCGCGCACGTGCCTGCCCCAACCGGGCGCGAAGCCACGCTCCATGGCCGCGCGCACCGTCACCGTCCGCTCCGTCAACGGGCCCGCGCCGGCGCCCAGTTCCAGCCCCGCCTGCGCGAGCGCGGCCGCGGCCTCCAGCCCCAGCAGAGTGGGCGCCGCCGTCCCCAGGGTGAGGGTGCGCTCCCCCACCTCCCAGTAGTCCGGTGCCGCGGCCGGCAGGTGCGAGGGCGTGTCGGTCAAGTCCAGCAGAAAGCCGCAGGCCCGCGCACTCGCCTCCCCCAGGCGGGCGGATAGCTCGTCCACCCGCGCGCCGGCGGCGAGCAGCCGGCCGATCGCCCACAAGAACCAGCCGGTACCGTCGGACTGGGCGGGGCGGTCATCCGGGACGACGCCGACGGCGGTGTAGCGCGCCTCGAAGCCGCCGTCGCGACGCTGCAAGGTCGCCAACTGCGCGAGCACGTCGAGGGCCTGCGCCTCCAGTCCGACCGCCGCATAGGCGGCAGCGGCGAAGGCGGCGTCTCGGGGCCAGATATAGCGCCAGATGCTCACCGGGCCGGCCACGACGGCGCCATGCGGGAAGCGGGTCACCGCACCCGCGGCAGCAGCGCCGGGCTCGGCCAGCGCGGGCCCGGTCAGGGTCAGCAGATCGATCAGCGCCGTGCGGGCGAATTCCTCCCATCGGCCGGTCGGCAGCGTGGCCGCGTCCAGGCCCTGGCGTACAGCGGCGGCCAGCGGTGTCGGGCGGCCCGTTCGCTCGGGCGGCAGCACCGTGACGACGCCGTCGGTTCGGGCAAGCACGCCACCGCTCAGCAGAGCGGGACGGGCAGGTCTTGACGACAGCAGAACCGTTGCGCTCGCCGCCGCGACCGCGGCCGGCACGGCGAGCAGCAGCGCACGCCGGGGGAGCCGGCCGGCGCCGCCGCCTTCCGCGCGCATCATTCCTGATAGTCGCTGCGCAGAACCACAACAATCGGGTTGGACTGGGCCTCCTCGGCGGACTCAACCAGCTCGCCCGCCCCGAGCGCGTTGACGACGGCCTGCGCGGTGGCGGCCTGGTCGGCGGAGGCGTAGTAGACGGTGGTGTTGGCCGGCTCGGCGGCACTGTAGACGCCCTGTGAGACGGTGACGGAGGTGAAGCCGGCGTTGCGCAGCTTGTCGCCGGTACGGGTGGCCAGGCCACTGGTGTCGGTGCCGTTGTGCACGGTGACGCCGGTGGTGAAGTCGGCATTGCCGGTCGGTTCCTCGGTGGGCTGCGCGGTCGGTTCCTCGGTGGCCTGCTCCTCGCCGCCCTGCGCGGCATCATTGGCGCTGTCATCCGCGGGGACGGCGGCGGTGGCCGTGGAGGCGCCGCTCACCCCATCCGCGTGGCGCCCGAGCAGCCCCACCGCACCCCATGCCAGCAGCGGGACGATGATCAGAATGGCCAGTAGGGGAATCCAGCTGCGCCAGGCGGGGACCTGGGCGCGATGAACCCCGACGGGCACCGGACCGTCGTCGTCGGCGTCGAACTCGTCGTCGGGGTAGTCGTAGCGGCTCACACCGTGAGAATACCGGGAGGCCGACGCGGCGGCGGCTAATGCGCGCCGACACCCCGAGGCCGACCCGGAGCTAGGCTCTAGGCGTGACCGAACCGAAGCCGCTGTCCGAGATCATCCATCCCTCCTGGGCCCAGGCGCTCGCGCCGGTAGAGCCGACCATCCACGAACTCGGCGCGAAGTTGCGCAAAGAAATCGCGGCCGGCCGCGGCTACCTGCCCGCCGGCACCGATGTGCTGCGCGCCTTCACCTACCCACTCGACGACGTCAAGGTGCTGATCGTGGGACAGGACCCCTACCCCACACCGGGTCACCCGATGGGGTTGAGCTTCTCGGTGCAGCCGGGGGTGCGCCCGCCGCGGAGCCTGGAGAACATCTACACCGAACTGGTCAGCGACCTGGGCGTGGCGCGCCCGACCTCCGGGGACCTGACGCCGTGGTCGCTGCAGGGGGTCATGCTGCTCAACCGGGTGCTGACCGTGCAGCCGGGCAAGCCGGCCTCGCACCGAGGCTGGGGCTGGGAGGAGGTCACCCAGTGCGCCATCGAGGCACTGGTGGCGCGGAACCAGCCGCTGGTGGCGATTCTGTGGGGGCGGCCGGCGCAGTCGCTGTCCCCCATGCTGGGCTCGACGCCGATCATCGCCTCCCCACACCCCTCACCGCTGAGCGCCTCGCGGGGGTTCTTCGGGTCGCGCCCGTTCTCACGGGCGAACGCGGAGCTGGAGCGCCTGGGGGCGACGCCGGTCGACTGGCGGCTGCCCTGAGTGTGTTCGCGGGGCGCGGGCACGATGGCTAACACAACGGCTAGCATCCGCCCGATCCGCACCTTTGCCCTCTACTGCGACGTTTTGCACCCTGGTGTGCGGCAATTGGGCGCACACCAGGGTGCAAAAGCTCGAAGCAGGCGACGTGCCGCCGGCACGGAGGAGTCCCGGAGGAGGGACGTACACGTGGCCGTGCGGGAAAACGTGGAGCCGCGTGTCGGACTCGAACCGACGACCTGCTGTTTACAAGACAGCTGCTCTACCAGCTGAGCTAACGCGGCGTGCGGGCCGAGCTTACCCGACCAAATGCCCCGCTACTGCGCAGACGTGTCCTCGGCCGCGCCGCCCTGGATGTAGTCGGTGATGCCGGTCTCGGTGGCGATGGCGGTCAGTTCCAGCCTCTCGTTGTCCAGGTAGACCGTCGGAGTCCCCGAGACGCCGCCCTGTGAAAAGGTCTCACGGTTGAGCGCTAGCCAGGCGGAATAGGTGTTGTCGGCGATGGCGGTCTCCATCTGGGCCACCACCGCGTCGCTCACGCCCGCCTCGGTCGCGGCCTGCGTCACCGAGGCGGCGGTCAGTGCCGAGGAGTCCTGAGCGGCGTAGATCTCTGCGAAGCGGGCCAGCACCGCCTGGTGGAAGGCGAGCGCAGAGGCGGGCTCCTGGTCCAGCACGACACCCAGGGCGTTGCACACCATGTTGCTCCAGGAGCCGTCATTGGTTTTCTCCAGGAACCGTGCCGTGTGCAGCACGAGGTTGATGGTGCCGTCGCTCAGCAGGGAGTCGATCTCCGCGGCATGCAACGCCTCGAAGTTGGCACAGTAGTGGCAGGAGTAGTCGAAGTAGATGTGCAGGTTCCGGGCGCCGTCCGTGCTGGTGCCCGGCGTCAGGTCCGGCCCGAAGACGATCGACCCGTCGGCGCGGACGGTAGCCGGCATGCCGTCCCCCTGAGCCAGTTCCGAGACGATCTCGCCGCCCAGGCCGGTGTCCTTACGCGAGTTGACGACCAGTGCGGCCGCGGCCCCGACGACGGCGACGCCGCCCAGACCCAACAGGCTGCGGCGGGTGATCCGGGCGCGCCGCTCCCGGCGCTCCTGCTCCTCGCGCATGGCCCGGGCCTTGGCGCGCGCCGCCTCCCGACGCTCCGCCTTGGTGGGACGTGGCTGGTTTGAGGCCACAAGCAACTCCTCAACTCGGGTTCGACGCTGCCGCAGGTCACGCGGCGCATTGCACATTAGGCATTCTGCCTGTGAACCGCCAGGAAAGCACGACCGCAGGGTGCGGCCTGCCTCACCTCGGTGGGCGAGCCATGCCTATGTTTAGCGGGCCATGCCTACAAGCTGAAGGGGTCTAGCCGGGCCACGGGAATCGCGCCCATGGCGAACAGAAACACGATGGCCACCGCGATGACGACGAACACGATGCAGCCGATGCGCCGGTTCGTGCGCCCACGCAGGACCAGGTCGATCAGGCGGGCGCCGCCACGGCGGGTGGGCGCACCCCAGGGCACGAACCAAGCCACCACCATGTAGGCGATCACCACCGACACCACGCACAGCCCCAACCGGTGGTAGTCACCCCACGTGGCCAGCAGGGCGGGAGGGGTATTCGGAGCGAACCCTAGCGCTCGGCCGGAGAAGTAGAACTCCATCACGGCGACGACCGCCGCCACCGCACAGGCGGCGGTGCCGGCGATCAGGGAACGCAGCAGGTACCAGGGGGTCGACGCCCACATGCGCGAGTTGTCGGCGGCGGAGGCGTAGCCGGCCCGCAGGCGACGCCAACGGCGCGCGTCATCGGCCCGACCGACGGTCCCCGCAATCACCACCAGCAGCGAGAAACCGATCGCCAGCCAGCCGGGAATCAGCAGTCCCAGCGCCGCCAGCATCAGGAAGAAGCAGGCGGCAACGGTGCGGTGACGCCGGGGCTCCAGCGCCCATTCGGGAACCGCTCCGGGGACGGGTGGGGCCATGGCCGCGGAGTGGGCGTCCCCGTAGCCGGCAGGGGTCGGCTGGACGGGCGCACCGAAACTCGGCCGCGCCGGCACCGCGGGTCCCGACTGAGCCGGTTCCACCCCGCCTCCGGGCGTGAACGACGGCGGCATCGGCGCCGCCGACGCGCCTGCAAGAGATGCCGGCCGGACGGCGTCGGCCTGCGGGGCGGGACTCGCCACGGCCCCGTAGCCCCCGGGGGCCGAAAACGCCGAAGACGACGGAGCCACCATCCCATAGCCGGAGCCGGACACCGGACCGGTCCCCGGGCTTCCCGCGCTGCCGGCCGACGAGAAGGGGGAGTAGATGGCCCCATACGTGCCGGTACTCGTGTCCGCCTCGACGACCTCGGGGACGGCCGCATCGCCGGCGTCGGCCTCGGCATCCGGCAGCACCTGCGCCAAAGCGGTCTGGCCGTCGCCGCCGTCGGCGATCTCATCCAGGACGCGCAACAGATCGGGGACGGGCAGGCGGTCGGCGGGGTCGGGGGCGAGTGCCGCGGTGAAGGCGCGCGCGAGGGCCGGCTGCGCCTGTTCCAGGTCGCCCAGTTCCGGAGTGCCGGCGTATACGCGGCGGAAGACGGCCTGCCAGGGGCCGGAGCCGAAGGGCGGGAGGCCGGTGATGGTGAACAGTAGGACGCCCGCGCAGGCGTACCAGTCGACGCCGGGGTTGGGTTCTCCGCCGTCGAGCATCTCCGGCGGAATGAAGCCGGGGGTACCCGTGACCTGGCCGGTCTGGGTGAGGCGGACGTCGTCGGCCACCTGGGCGATGCCGAAGTCGATCAGAACCGGGCCGGCCGCGCCGAGCATGACGTTGGAGGGTTTGAGGTCGCGGTGGATGACGCCGGCGGCGTGCACGACGGCCAACGCGTCGACCAGGCCGTGGGCGAGGTCGGAGAGATCGCGGATATCCGTGTCCAGCCGGTAGACGCCGGCATGGTCGATTTCGTACTGGAGAGTCGGGCCGTCTATCAACTCGGTGATGACGAAGGTGACGCCGACGCCGTCCGCGCCGTCGCCGGTCTCGATATCCAGTATGCGGGCCACGCGCGAGTCCTTGACGCGGGCGAGGACGGAGGCCTCACGGTCCAGGCGCCGGCGGGCCGTCGGGTCGGCCGCGATCTGCGGGTGAAGGATCTTCATCGCGACGCGTTTGCCGTCGCCGTCGATGGCTTCCCAAACCACGCCCATGCCGCCGGCGCCCAGGCGGCGCACCAGCCGGTAGCCGCCGACGTTGGCACCTGCGCGCAGCCCGGCCAGGGCGGCGGGGGTGGAGCTGTCGGGACTCTGCGGCATGGCGACACAGTACCGGGAGGTGCCCCGGACGCGGTTGACGTGAGTGGATTCACAGACCTTTGAGGATATTCCGAGCCTTTTCGGACTACCCGGACGGCGTTGTCGTATGACAAAGTTGGTCCTAACCGGAGCAAACCGCCCCGGCACGTGTCAATGCGGACACGCATCGGCACCTTTCACTCGGATCGTCCGGCACGTACCTGTCGGTGAAGGGATACCCCTTATGGCAACCGTCACCTTTGACCACGCCACCCGTATCTACCCGGGGAACGACACCCCGTCGGTGGACAGCTTGAACCTTGAGATCGCCGACGGCGAGTTCCTGGTCCTGGTCGGCCCCTCGGGCTGCGGAAAGTCAACCTCCCTGCGCATGCTCGCAGGCCTCGAGGACGTTAACTCCGGTCGCATCCTCATCGGCGACCGCGACGTGACCGACGTCCAGCCCAAGGACCGTGACATCGCCATGGTCTTCCAGAACTACGCTCTGTACCCGCACATGTCGGTGCACGACAACATGGGTTTCGCCCTCAAGATCGCCGGTACTCCCAAGGATGAGATCGACCGGCGCGTCAAGGAGGCCGCCAAGATCCTCGGCCTGACCGAGTACCTGGACCGCAAGCCGAAGGCCCTGTCCGGTGGTCAGCGTCAGCGTGTGGCCATGGGTCGCGCCATCGTGCGTAAGCCGAAGGTGTTCCTCATGGACGAGCCGCTGTCCAACCTGGACGCCAAGCTGCGCGTGCAGACGCGTACGCAGATCGCGTCCCTGCAGCGCTCGTTGGGCGTCACCACCGTCTACGTGACCCACGACCAGACGGAGGCCCTGACCATGGGTGACCGCATCGCGGTCCTCAAGGACGGCGTGCTCCAGCAGGTCGGTACTCCGCGCGAGATGTACGACAAGCCCGCCAACGAGTTCGTTGCCGGCTTCATCGGCTCTCCCGCCATGAACCTCGGCCGGTTCACGGTCGACGGCGACGTCGCCTCCATCGGCGCCGCTCGTGTGCAGCTGTCCCGGGCCACGCTCGACGCCATGGTTCCGGCTGACAACAACAAGATCGTCATCGGCTTCCGCCCCGAGTCCCTCGAGGTGGTCTCCGCCGAGGACAAGCACTCCATCCCGGTGCGCCTGTCCTTCGTCGAGGAGCTGGGTAGCGACGCCTACATCTACGGCGAGCTGGTCGGCGCCGAGGGCTCCGAGGACAGGCTCGGCTCCGGTGAGGACTCCAGCCAGATCATCGTCCGCGTTCCTCCGCGCACTGCGCCGGAGCCGGGTGAGACGGTGTACGTGCGTATCAAGCCCGGCGAGGAGCACATCTTCTCCGCCTCCACCGGCGAGCGCCTGCCCGCCTGACTCGCCCACGGCGATGCGGTAACCGGCCGCCTGACGACCTCCGTCGCCGCATCGCCCGTACCACGACCGTGCTTGAGCCCCGCTTCTCCCCTACGAGGAGCGGGGCTCAGCCACAGGCCGACGGCGAGCGCCACAACCGCAGGTATGGTTCGCCGTGAATTAACGAGCCCGAAGGCGATCGGCTTCGCCTGAACCGACCCGGCGCCGTTGACGAGTGAATCGCGACGGACCTGAGAGAATATGTCCATGCCCCCGTCCATGCAGATCACCGCGGCAACGATTGACCCGGCGCTGCTCGATCTCCCGTGGGAGATTCCGTTGGAGGAGTGGCCGGCCGAGGTGCTCGCCGCCCTCCCGCGGGGGCTTTCGCGCCACATCGTGCGCTTCGTGAACCTCTCCGAACGCGTCATCGCCGTGAAGGAGATCGGTGAATCCGTCGCCCACCACGAGTACGAGCTGCTGCGCGACCTGGTCCGCCTCGGCGCCCCCTGCGTGACGCCGACCGCGGTCATCACCGGCCGCACCGCCCTGGACGGCTCGGCACTCAACTCGGTGCTGGTCACCGAGCACCTGTCCTACTCGCTGCCCTACCGGGCGCTGTTCAGCCAGTACATGCGCCCGGAGACCGCCACCCGGTTGATCGACGCCCTCGCCGTGCTGCTGGTGCGGCTGCACCTGCTGGGCTTCTACTGGGGGGATGTGTCCCTGTCCAACACACTGTTCCGCCGGGATGCGGGCGCCTTCGCCGCCTACCTGGTGGATGCCGAGACCGGCGAGCTGCACACCGAGGGCCTGACCGACGGCAAGCGGCTGTACGACATCGACGTCGCCCGCACGAACATCATCGGCGAGCTGATGGATCTGCAGGCCGGGGCGCTGCTGGAGCCGAGTGTGGACACCATCGAGGTGGGCGACCGGATCGTCAGCCGCTACACCGAGTTGTGGAATGTGCTCACCGCCGAGGAGACCTTCGACCTGGGCGAGCGCTGGCGCGTGCGCAACCGCATCGAACGGTTGAACGAACTGGGCTTCGACGTCGGCGAGCTGACCATGAAGACCGAGGCGGACGGCTCGCGCACGCGCATGATCATCCAGCCGAAGGTGGTCGACGCCGGCCACTACCACCGCCAGATCATGCGACTCACCGGCCTGGATGTGCAGGAGCGCCAGGGGCAGCGCATGCTCAACGACCTGCAGACCTTCCGCACCGTTACCGGCCGGAAGGACGAGCCGGTGGAGCAGGTGGCGCATGCCTGGCTGGCCGAGGTGTTCGAACCCACCATCTCCGCCGTCCCCATGGAGCTGCGCCGCAAGCTGGAGCCGGCCGAGATCTTCCACGAGGTGCTGGAGCACCGCTGGTACATGTCCGAGCAGCGCCAACGCGACGTGACCACCCAGGAAGCGGTGGACGACTACGTGCGCACGGTCCTGCCGCAACACTGGGACGAGCAGTCCTACCTGTCGCTGGGCGACACCCAGGAGATGGAGGCCATCTTCGACGACGGCGAGGAGCCGGTGCCCGAGGACGACGCGGACTTCGCCGCCCTCGACGAGGCCACGGCCAACGCCTTCGAGCTCAACCCCATGGGCTTCACCGCCGGCATGAAGTTCAAGGGCGAGTGACGCATAGCATGCGCTGATCCGTTCAAACGGATGGCGTTCCTTCCGTCCGGGGAGTATCGTCACAGATGTATATCGGCGCGCGGCGCATTACCGCCCCGTGATTGCCACGCGCGCATCGTAGTCCATCTGACAGGAGCGGGACCTTGGCCGATCTGGAAGTCTCGGAAGATGCTCTCAACGCAATCGCCGACGCGCTGCGTTCCGCAGCGTCGCAACTAAGCTCGGACAACGCCGAGCTGTCGGGGAGCATGGCCGCTACGCAGTCTGAATGGACAGGAGAGGCGGCCAGTGCAGCCGCATCGTCGCATGCCAGCTGGTCAGAACGGTTGCTCACGCAAGTCGATTACATGGAAAGCATAGCGACCGCGGTCGATAACGCTAATGAGCGCTACCAGCAGACCGACAACACAGTCGCAAACATATGGTCCCTATGACAGTTGAACTTTATTGGTTCTGACACCCGGAGTAATACATGAAAGTTGACTACGCCGACCTCGGTCTTACCAAGCAGGTACTCGCGCGACAGGGCGACGAGCACCTACCGGCCATGAAGTCCTTCCTGACCACCTGGGGGCGAATAGATTCGGCCGAGATGGGAGGCCTGTTCTCCGTACTCGTACCGCTCAACAATGCGGTCGTTCTTGTAGGCGAGGAGGTCCTCGGCCTGGCCGCCGAAGCCCACTCCGCCGCAGCCGACTCGATGAACAACACGATCGATGCTTACGCAAAGGCGGACGAACAAGCGTGGGATGAACTTGCTGAGATCTTCAGGAAGATGGATGTGCCGCCGCCGCCATTCAATGATCCTCGAGAGTCCATACCGAGCCTGGGAGACGCCGCGCGCCAGTCGAGTGGGGGCGGAGGCGGAGATCCCATGCTGCTGGACCAAAGCATTCAGAATCGCGCCGCACTTGAAGAATACAAGAACGACCAGATGCAGCGCCTCCAAGAAAGGAACGACGTAGCTTACTCGTCGAACCGGTCGGTGCGCGAGGAGCAGGATCCACAATCCTATCTTGGCGAGCCGGGAACTCCTACGTCCGAGATGGAGAACCTGCGTTGGTCTGCTGGAGCACTGCTCGGCGGTCTCGACTGGGTGTTTGAGAAGCTCTTCCGATGGTCATTTCTCAACGACTTCGTCTACAAGAATATCGTGGGTGACTGGCGCTACGTCGATCGCGCCTCAACGGCCTGGTCGGAGCTCGACTCCGCACTCGTCGCCGTAGGCCAGAACGACTCGGGAGTCCTTCCTGCCCTGGCCGAGTGGGTAGGCAAAGGAGCGGTAGCTTGCAACGCCTTCATAACCGCGCTGTCGGTGGCCACGACTAGGCTGAGCTACGCAGCAGGGTACGTCAGCGAGATTGTCGGCAAAGTGGCACTCGCAGCAAAGCTTGCTGCAACCGGCCTGGGTATGCTTCTTAAGAAACTGTCTTACAAACTTGCGCGCGTCGCAGCCGAGGCCGCCGTTCCGGTTGTCGGCTGGGCCGCTGTAGCTGTAGAGTGCGCCATTCTCATCTCTGATATCCTAGGCATGGTGCGGCTATCTTACTCGATCGTCAACGCAGTATATGATGCCATTGAGGGCATCGTTACCGCCAAGGCGAAAATCGTTGAGGTATTGTACACCACCACGAATATTGCAGAAGCAGCGATACGCGGCGCGGCGGTACGTGCATGACTTCATTTCCTCCCCCACCCCGCAGCAATAGAGATCTCGATGAGCTCATCGAGCAACTTCGTGGCATCAATGAACGTCTGGAGAAGGAAGTCAAGCAGGCCGAGCAGGAGGCCGAGCGGGCGGACGCGGAGCGTGCCGAGGCTGCGCGTCGAGGCGAACTCGGTCCCGACTGGCAGGCCGTTCAACGACGAATCGACTCGGGCAGAACCACCGTTGCGGCGGTTTTCTCCGGAGAAGACACTTCACCCGAGGCCGAACGCCTACGCAAGCAGGTAGCAGAGAATCTGGGGCGCCTCCGCGACGACTGGGAGACCCAGCGCCGAACGGGCTCCCAAACCACGCCGTTGGATGAAATGGATGACTTGCGCCGTACCTCGCCACGGTTTCCCTGACGGCCTGGTCGGTGACGTCTTGCAGTCGGCTCCCCTATTGACACGGAGAAGTCATTGAGATCTCCTCTTTATCTGATGAGGTGTAGTCACCATGGCATGGCATGAGACGCAGCCCATGCGCCGCTTCGAGGTGGCGGCGCCGCCGCGGGACGCCGTGCGCTTCGTCATCGACCACCTGGCACCGCAGGGTTTCGCCCTGGAGACCTGGGACCTGGACTCGGTGCTGGCCGAACGGGGACCGTGGACCGGCGTAGTCCTGCGCGAAGGTAGTCAGGCCGCTAATTTCGCAGTGGGTACCTTCATGGAAGTGGTTCCACTAGTTCTCGCCCTCCCTTGGACACGCCGCCAGCACGGACGCGTACGCATGGCGGTCATTGCCCGTCCGCTGCACGGCGACGCTACGGGGAGCGAGCTTATCTGCTGGCACTTCCACCTTGACTCCGTGACTTTACGTTACTGGTCCACGAACTTCACCATCGACATCATGGATGGTTTGACCGAGCCTCTTAGCGCAGCAGGCCTGCTGCTTGCCGGGCCGGCCAAACCATCCAGCTGGAAGACCTGGAATACCCTGCCCGCCGATCACCCACTGCATCCTAAGCAGTGGCGCACCATCAGCAAGGAGGCGCGGCGCCGTGGTCGCCGGCGCCAAGGCGGGACGCGACCGTCCTGAGCATCGTCCGGTAACGATGTTCGCGGCCGGGCGTGCCACCACGCCACTGTATTAAGTCGATGAGTTGCGCCGAAGCTCGCCTTGGTTTCCCTGCCAACTTTAGCGATGGTATGCAGCGGTCGGCTCCAGTGCTAGCAGGGAGATGTCATCCAGGCCCACTCTTTTACTGATGAGGTGTAGTCACCATGGCATGGCTTGAGACGCAGCCCATGCGCCGCTTCGAGGTGGCGGCGCCGCCGCGGGACGCGGTGCGCTTCGTCATCGACCACCTGGCACCGCAGGGTTTCGCCCTGGAGACCTGGGACCTGGACTCGGTGCTGGCCGAACGAGGGCCGTGGACCGGCGTGATCCTGCGCGAGGGCAGTGAGGCCGCCAGCTTCTTCGCGGATTACCTTGCCGAGGTATTTCCGTTAGCGCTCGTTCTCCCCTGGGTACGCCGCCAACACGGACGCGTGCGCCTGGCGGTGCTGGCCCGCCCGTTGGGTGGCCGCGCGGCGGCAAGCGAGCTCATCTGCTGGCACTTCTCCTTTGATTCCGATACCCCTTGGAACCATCCCAAGTACTTCACCATCAACGCCATGGAGGGCTTGACCGAGCCACTGCGTGCGACGGGCCTGCTGCTTGCCGGGCCGGCCAAACCATCCAGTTGGAAGACCTGGAATACCCTGCCCGCCGATCACCCACTGCATCCTAAGCAGTGGCGCGCCATCAGCAAGGAGGCGCGGCGCCGTGGTCGCCGGCGCCAAGACGGGACGCGACCGTCCTGAGCGCCGTCCTCCAGCAGATCACGACGTTTGCAAGCCGCCCTTCTCCGCCAGGTGCGCCACCACGCCGCCAATGAAGGTGTCACCCAGGCCGATCGTCGTCGGGGAGGCGGTGCGAACCGCGAAGCCCGGCGCGATCAGCACGCCCGCCGCGGCCGGCTCGGAGGCGCGGGCGAGGCGCTCGCCGGTCTCCTCCCGGGGCGCCCACGCCACCTCCGTGTACTCCTCAACGGCGTAGCGGTCCCCGTGTAGGAAGCGAGTGGATGCCAGTAGGCAACCCGCCTCGGCGGCCTCGCGGAACAGGGCCGCCCGCTCCCCCACCACCGCGGCGTAGCGGCTGGTATGCACCATGACAGTCGGCGCCCCGAGTCGCCGGTGCAGGTCGGTCATCATCGCCGCGACCTGTGCCCCGTCCTCCAGATCTATGGCGCGTCCGAGATAGTGACGCGCCTCATCCTCGTTGAGCGAGTGAAGATCCACCAGGTGCGGAATTGTCTCCAGGATCACCTCACGCATGGCGTCGTTGTGAAAACCCGCGTCCTCGTAGACGACGACGGCGTCTGGTGGCGTCTCGGCCAACGCGTCCTCGAGTTCGCCCAGTCGAGTGCGCAACTCGGATGCCGACTTCATGGTGTTGAAGCCCGAGATCAGGACTACCCGGGCCTCGGCCAGCAGCCGAGGCAACTCCTTGCTCAGCCGCAGATCCTCGTTGGGCGCATCGTTGACCAGGATCACCCGATTGGGGCGGTGCGCGGTCAGCTCCCCATCGGCCAGGCGCACCGCCGCGCCCGCCGGGTACTGGACGATCACGTGCGGATCCAAGGAATCCGCCTCGGCGCTGCACACCCACTCGACGGCGGGCGACAGGAGCCGACGGACGTCGTCGTTAATTGAGACCAGGTGCACCGTCGAGGCTACGCCGATCCGTTCCATGGCCAACGCCGCGCGAACGCACGTGCCGCCCAGGGTGACTTGGTAGGTGAAGTGATCCGCGAAGGCAAGCAGCGCCCGCTTATCGGCCGCGTAGCACTCGCATCCCCGGGACTGTCGCATGGACCTCAGCACCGCCAGCAGCATCTCCCGCTCGTCGACGGCGCTGGCCGGCGGAGCGTCCTCGAGCTCGGCCTGGTGTATGCCATGGGTGTCCACGAGCTCCTGAAACGCCTCAGCATCCCAGTACAGCTCGTAATCGACGGTCCCGCCGAGCCCGAGGACAATCCGCACCGTCATCTCACTCTCCCTTCAGCCGCGCCCGCATCGACGCCGCAGGCTCACAGCAGCTCTGCCTTGCCCGCGGATTCGAACAGATCGATCTTCTGCGCCGCACACTCCCGCAGTGCCGCCTCGCACGGAGGCTCGATCACGTTGGGCTCGCGCAGGTGCACGTCCTGGAGCACCTCGCGCATCTTGTTGAAGTAGGCGGCCTTGATGTCGGAAGAGATGTTGATCTTGTTGATGCCGCCGTGCACGGCCCCGGCAATCTCGGTGTCGGAGTTGTTCGACCCGCCATGCAGCACTAGGGGAATGCCCAGACGCGACTTGATCTCACCCAGCAAGTCCAGGCGCAGCGCGGGCTTGGCCGCGGCGGGGTACAGGCCGTGCCTGGTGCCGATCGCGATGGCGAGAGAATCCGCACCGGTGGCGTCGATGAAGCGCGCCGCGTCATCGGGGTCGGTGTACAGGATCTCCTCCGTGCCGGTCTCCCCGTACTTGTCGGACACGCCGATGGTGCCCAACTCGGCCTCCACGGATAGCCCGACGGCGTGGGCGGCGTTAACCACGCGCACGGTCTCGGCCACGTTCTCCTCGAAGGATGCGAAGGACTTGTCAATCATCACCGAGGTGAAGCCCGCCTGGATGGCCAGCAGCACCTGCTCATAAGACGCGCCATGGTCAAGGTGGATCGCCGTCGGCACCGGGGACTCGTGGGCGATCCGGATGATGGAGGCCAGCATCGCGGGCCGGATGTGGCTCAGTTCGTCCGGGTGAATGGCGATGATGTGTGGGGAGCGCTTGTCCTCACAGACGTCCACCACCGCGCGCAGCATCGAGTACGAGGAGATGTTGAACGCCGGGACCGCGAAACCGTGTTTATTGGCGACGTCCAGGATGTCGCTGCCTGTGACTAACATTTGCATTGTACCTTTCTGTGTTGTCGTCAAGTTCAGTTCTTGACGGATCCAGCGGTCATCCCTCCGATGAAGTAACGCTGGAAGAAGATGAAGAGGAGCACCACGGGAATCGATCCGAGCACGGACATCGCCATCATCTCGTTCCACTCGTATGAGTGCTGCCCCATGAGGAGCTGAATACCGATGGGCACGGTGCGCATGTCATTCGTGCGCGTGAGCGTCAACGCGAACAGATACTCATTCCAGGCGATCATGAAAGTGTAGATACCAACCGAGACGATTCCCGGGATGGAAATTGGGACCAGCACCCGCCACAGTGCACCGAGAGAACTGGTTCCATCCACCTTCGCGGCCTCATCGAGCTCGCGCGGGAGGGTGTTGAAGTAGCCGGTGAGCATGATGATGGCGTAGGGCAGCGTGAACACCATGTAGGTCAGGATCAGGCCCTGGTAGGTGTTGTACAGCCGCAGCGTCACCATGAGCCCGAAAAACGGGATCAGCAGGGTGATCGGCGGCACCGCCTGCACCGATATGACCAGTACGTTCAAGATCCTCTTCCCGGGGAACTCGAAACGGCTGAAGGCGTAGGCGGCGAGGATCGCGACGATGAGTGTCAGCGCCGTCACCGACAGCGCCACGAAATAGCTGTTGATGAAGAAGCGGATCTTCTCCGAATCATGGAAAATGGAGATGTAGGCCGCCCAGGAGGAGCCCTCTTCAATGATCCGCGGAGGCGTGGCGAAGATCTTCGCATTCGGTTTGAAGGAGGACACCAGCATCCAGAAGATCGGCAGGGCCGCGAAGCCGGCGCCCAGGAGCAGCCCCACCCATACACCCGCCTTGGCCAACAGCCGTCGACGCCGTTTAGTAGTCATAGCACCCATGTCACTACTCCCTCACCTGTTGGCTACGCACGTAGAAGAAGGCGAGGATCATGGACAGGATCAGCACGATCACCGCACTGGCGGACGCCCCCGAGAAGTCGTACTCGGAGAATGCCAACTTATAGGTGAAAGTGGACAGCACCTCCGTCCGGTCAAGCGGCCCTCCGCCGGTGGTCATCCAGATGAGGGCGAACTGCTGGGAGGTCCAGATGACGTCGAGCAGCGCCATGGAGATAATGATCGGCCGCAGCTGTGGGAGGGTGATCGACCAGAACCTCCGGATCGGGCCGGCGCCGTCGACCTCCGCCGCCTCGTACAGATCCTTCGGGATGCCCTGAAGACCGGCAAGGATCGAGATCATGAAGAACGGGTACCCGGACCAAATGTTGATGAAGGTGACTGCGGCCAGGGCGATATCCGGATCGGCGAGCCACTCGTGCTGTCCGCTAACGACGCCCAGACCAGACAGGATCGCGTTGACTACGCCGTTGGGATTGAGCAGCAGTCGCCACAGGATGGCGATGATCGCCACGGTCAGTAGCCACGGGAGTACGAACAGGGTGCGGAAGACGGTCCTGGTGACAGCGGATACCGACTCGGAATTGAGCAGCATGGCAAAGCCGAGACCCAACAGCATATGCGCCACCACGCTGATGGCCACGAACCAGAACGTGTTGGCCAGCGCCGTACGGAACTTGCTGCTGGTGAGGATCTCGACGTAATTGCCCAGCCCGATGAAGTGGGACTCCCTAGCGGTGATGACAGCATCCATCAGCGAGTATCCGACCACCATGACGATCGGAATCACCATCAGCACCATCAACAGGATTAAGGTCGGTGACAGGTATGCGTAGGGCACAAGTGCCTGGGTCAGGCGCCGCCCACGGGACGGCGCCCGCACCCGCCGCGTCCGAGACGCATTTGCGGCATCGGTGACGCTCATGGGTGAACCTCAGAACTCCTCGTCCCACGCCTGCTGGGCGTTGGCGAGCATGGTGTCGACGTCGATATCGCCGCTGAGGTAGCTCTGGAACTGCTCATCGAACTTGCGCATGAGCGTCTCGGAAACCGGCAGACCGGTGAACTCATTGGCAGGCGTGCCCGAGCTCCAGATCTCGAAGGCCTGCTTGAACAGCTCATCATCCTCGACATAGTCGGGCGTGGCCGTACTGTTTCCGGGGAAGGCCTTAGCGTCGTCGGCGAGCACCGCATTGGTGTCGGCCGACATGAGGAACTCCACCAGCTTCCACGCCTCCGCCGGATGCTCGGTGGTACCGGAGACACCGATGCCCCAAGAGGCGTAGGGCATGCCGCGCTGGCCGGTGTAGCCACTCACGGCGGGCAGTGCGGCAATGCCGAATTCCAGGTCCGGGTTGCCCTCGCGGATGGTGTTCACGTGCGCGAGGGAGTCGATCATCATGCCGACCCGCGCATTGGTGAAGTCCTCGACCTTGTCCTGCTCCTTCATGGTGAAAGCGCCCGGCGATATGACTCCGTCGTCCCACAGATTCTTGATGAATTCGCAGGCGCTCTTGACGTCCGCGTTGCCCTGGAGGTTCGGCTTGCCGTCCGCGGTGAGCATCGATCCACCGGAGGCCCAGACCCAGGACATCACATCATTCTGAATGCCGTTCGGCGCCTCCAGCGAGAGCGGCAGCGCCCAGCCGGAGACGTCCTCACCCGTGTCCGCGATCGCCGCGGCCGCGGACTCGAACTCCTCACGCGTGGAGGGGATTGCCGAGACGCCGGCCTGTTCAAGCAGATCCATATTGGTGAACATGGGGTAGACGAAGTTGACCACCGGGATCATGTAGGTGACGCCGTCGATCTGAATCTGGCTGGCGAGCTCGGAGTCGTCGTAGCCCTGCTCGGCCATCAGGGCCGTCAGGTCCGCTATGGCACCCTGCTTCGCGAAGTCACTCACCCATGCACCGTCCAAGCCGACCACATCCGGCATGGTCTGCGCCGCGGCACCGGCAACCAGCTGCTCCTTGGTCGAGGCATAGGGCCCGGAGAGCAGTTCGACCTTGATCCCGGGGTTGGCCTGCTCGAACTGGTCCATGAGGGCGCGCAGGGCCCCGTCCGGCAGTTCGGGTTCCCACCACTGGGTGAACTCCAAGGTCACCTCCCCATCGCGGCCTCCACTACTTCCCGATCCGCCACATCCGGCCAGACCCATCGCCGCCAGAGCGGCCACTACGGCCGTCATCTGCCCGAATTCGCGCCTACGCATACGCATCAGCATTGTTACTCCATCATCATTGACACGAGTTGCGACATCATGCTGGTTTCATCCACTTCCTGATGTCTGCGGACGAGCATAGTGCGACTTTTTGCGGCTGTCTGCGCTCGATCGGCAACAATCACGTAACGTTCGGCTTGAAGGCGCATGAAGAATGCCTAGACTGGCGCCATGAACGACGCCGCACCCCGCCTCCCTGGAGGGCGGAAGGCCGAAATCGCCGGCTACGTGAACCGACTGGGTCAGGTGACGGTGACGGCCCTGGCGGACCACTTCGGCGTCTCGGCCGACACCATCCGCAGAGATCTAGACCAGCTTGACGCCGACGGCCTGCTCATCCGTATGCACGGCGGAGCGATGTCCAACTCCGCCGTCCCCTGGCACGATACGAACCTGAGCGACCGCGCCCGTTTGCAGGCGTCCCAGAAGGATCGTATCGGCCGGATCGCCGCGGAGCTCGTGCAGGACGGCAACGTCCTGTTCATCAACGGGGGAACCACCGCACTGTCCCTGGTACACCACCTGTCGAACAAGCGGGAACTCATCATCGCAACCAACAACCTCGCACTGCCGGTGGAGATCAACCCGGAGGCGTGCCGCGACGTATACGTCATCGGCGGGCACGTGCGTCTGTCTGGCCGCGTAACCATCGGCCCGGTCGCCTTCGCCTCCGCCATCTCAGGCGTCGAAAACGACATCCACGTCGACCTCGCCCTCATCGGCGTGGGCGCCGTCGACACCGACGGCTTCTCCACTTCCAACTTGGACGAGGCCGCCATGCTTGCGCAAATGGCCGCCCGCGCCCGTCGGGTAGCCATTCTTGCCGATTCGACCAAGCTTGGTCGGCGTCTGTTCGCCGCGATTGGCGACCTTGCGATTGCCGACTACCTGATCACCAACGAACAGCCCAACGCCGAGCTCAGCGCCGCTTTGAACGCCCGCTCGGTACAGGTACTCACCCCGGATACGCCTTACTGAATCCTCGCCTCTCGACCGAGGTAGGCACCTGAGTCAAGGAGGACTCGATGACCACGCTCATGACCCGCCAATTCTTCGATTCCGAAGCCTGGAGCCTACTCGCCTTCGGCAAGCGCTCCCGCACCGAGCATGGGTTCGGCTGGCTCGACGACGTCGGCAGCATCGACGCCACGCACGGCGTACAGCTATGGATCACCGGCCGCATGACCCACTGCTTCGCTCTCGGGCAGCTCATGGGCGACCCGGACTGCGCGACCCTGGCCGAGCACGGCGTCGCCCGCCTACTGGACGGCCCGCTGCACGACACCGTCGCCGGAGCCTGGCTCTCCGCAGTTGATATCGACGGGACCCCGCGCCCAGGAAACCTGGTCTCCTACGAGCACAGCTTCGTCATCCTGGCTGCCGCCTCCGCACTCATGGCCGGCGTATCACGCGCGCAGGAACTGCTCGATGCCGCCCTGCTCACCTTCGACCGACTGTGGTGGGACGAGGACGCCGGGATGGTGGTGGATGCCCGGGACCGTCACAGCCCCGCCGTCGACCCCTACCGTGGCGCAAACGCGAACATGCACACGGTTGAGGCACTGTTGGCGGTCTATTCCGCCACCCACGACGCCACTCACCTGCGGCGAGCGGCGCGCATCACCGACCGGATCGCGCGCGAGTTCATCACCCATGACTTCCGCCTGCCCGAGCACTTCGACGTCGACTGGAACGCCGTCCTCGACTACAACCGGGACCGCCCCGCCGACGCCTTCCGTCCCTACGGCTCCACAGTCGGGCACTGGCTGGAGTGGTCGCGGCTGATGATTCAGGTACGCGCCGCGTGCACCGCCGCGGGCATCGGCTACGACCCACTGCTGGACACCATCCCAGGGCGCATGTACCGGCAGGCACTGCAGGAGGGATGGGGCGTAGACGGCGAACGCGGTTTCGTCTACACGGTGGACTTCGCTGGACGCCCGGTGGTGCATGAACGCATGTACTGGGTGCTGTGCGAGGCGATCGGCGCGGCGGAGACGCTGCGTGAGACCACCGGGGATCCCTCCTACGAGCACGACATCGACATCTACGCCACCTTCGCCCGGGAGTTTCTGATTGAGGCACCCGGTCGGTGGCGCGAGGAGCTCGACGCCCATAACCGCCCGAGCTCAATCACCTGGTCGGGCAAGCCCGACATCTACCACGCACTCCAGGCAATGCTGATCGGCCGCCTGCCGATCACCCCATCATTCGCCGAGGGCCTGCTGGCCACTGGGGCATCGCCCGCCCGAAGCCGTTGAACCGGCCACACGCAAAACACGACCCCCGTTTGCGTTCCACGACCCCCGGCCATGATCCACGAACTTGGGGTGCGTTTCACGACCCCGGGGTGGTCGTGGAATGTTCACGGAGGTCGTGCCATAGCACCAAGGTCGTGGAACGCAATCCCGGGCCCGAAGTGTTGCGCGGTGAAGGGCACCGTGCAGCCGCCGGGCTGCTCACGCCGTCGGGCCGTCTCCAATCTGCGCGTGCACGCTGGTGAGCACTCCGGCGTCGTCGGTCGCCAGCGCCAGTGCGCACAGGAAGGCGGCCATGGTGTGCGACCAGTAGGGCACGCGCATGCTCATACACTCCCTTCCCGCGGATACGTCCGGCGATCCCACCACCTCGTGGTTCAGTTCCCAACCAGCTGCATCGGCGACCAGAGACAGCAGCTCGTCGACGGAGTTGAATACGGCGCGCACTGCGTCGCCGGGACTGCCGTCGCGCACATCCAAGGCGATGGTCACCGGGTGCATGGCCGCCGGGCCGTGCACCGGCAGCCGTTCGGCTATGTAGGTAACGGGCGCGTCTGCTGCGCCAGTTCGCTGTTGGGTACGCCGGTTAAGAGGGGCCTGCTGTGTGGCCCGGAGGTCTTCAGCAGGCGTCTAAGTGGCGTCGTACACGACTTCCGCGCCTGGCGCGGGCCCGTGCCGCTAACCGCAGGCAAGTCGGGGTGCCGAGTGCGCCCCTCGAAGCAGACCCACGCTGCCGGGTGCGGGCCGGTCGGGGTGCTGGGAAGGGGTGGGTTGGGTTATCTGGTGTGTTTTCCCGGGTGGGATCTGGCGCGTAGGTCGGCGCGGGCCCTGGCGGTTGGTACCTGTGGTTGACGGTTCGGCACTTAGCGCCGGCGATTCGTACCCTCTCGTGGCGGTTCGGCACCTAGAGGTACGTACCGTCCCATAGGAGTACGAATCGTTGATCAGAAGGTACGTACCGTCGTCGGAAGTGTCGAATCGTCGACCCGAGAAGGGTGCCCCGTCAGGCGAGCAGCCGAGTCCTCCCGCCCGGACCGCCGCGTCCGCCGGGACCTGTTGTGGCCTGTCCAGGCTCGCGGCGATCAATTGTGCCTGCCCTTCCCATCGTGCCTGCCAGAATGCTCCTGCCGGATGTCCACAATGACCGTCGCCAGGCTCTTACCTGTGCACCACCACACCCGTGATCCCGAGGGGTCCCCGATTCCCGGGTCGGCTGTGCTCCCGTGGGATGGCTGTCATGTCGTTTTACGACCTTGGGGTGCGGTTCACGACCTGTGATGTCTCAGGACATCGGTGACAGTTCTGCCTCAGGACATCGGTGACACTTGGTGTATCAGGACATCG
>NZ_QMIN01000090.1:48141-53362 GCF_003287795.1 Actinomyces sp. Z5 | reverse complement strand
GTCTTCCCGGCCTCCAAGGCCGGGCTCAATTGAGGCCTTCACACGAGCACCAATGTGCAGCCGGTAGCCGTTGTCTTCCCGGTCTCCAAGGCCGGGCTCCATTGAGGCCGACGGTGGCGGAGCCCGACGCCCGGACGGTGGCGGAGTCTTCCCGGTCTCCACGACCGGGCTCCATTGAGGCATTTCGACGCTGGTGTAGGAGTCGAGTTGCCAGGTGTCTTCCCGGTCTCCAAGGCCGGGCTCCATTGAGGCGTCCCGCGGTGGCCCAGATCGAACCAATGCCCAACAAGTTTTCCCGGTCTCCAAGGCCGGGCTCCATTGAGGCATGTGGTCGGCAGCGGCATTGGTGAAGCTCAGCACCGTCTTCCCGGTCCCCACGACCGGGCTCCACTGAAGCGCGGCGACAAAACGGGCTTCTTCGACTCGGGGAGTGGAGTGGGGACGTGACGTGGTGTTTGGCACCTGCGATGTCGGATGCTGGCCTGCTCGCCGGCCACCGTCGACGCCGGGCAGCTTGCCGCTGGCGAGTATTCCGGCGGGCGAAGGCAGGGAGTGTCCAGATCTATGACAAACGATGTAGGAGACGGCACCAGCCGCGGGCAGAACGTTGGAATCATGCGGGTGTCAGATCGGCTCTCGCGGCCGTAGGCGGCGTTTGTCATCGATTTTGACAACCATAGGAGCATCATTCCGTCCCACGGCGGGGCACACACCCCACACCACCCACACCCACTAACCAGAAGAGCCTCTTCACGGATACCACAACGACCGGCAGGTTGTGGGTCTCGGCGCGCTCACGCAACCGGGCCAGCAGGCCGTCTCCGGACACGCGCGGCAGCATGCCACTCCACCCGGCGGTTTCCAGTCTGGGCCGTCTCCGGACACGCGCGGCAACATGAGGTCCACAGGGACGACGTCGATCCCCCGGCCGCGATCCGCTCCAGCGCGGCGGTGACCTCACCGGCCAGGACTGCGGGGCCCCATACCGCCGAACGCCGATGATGACAACCACCGCAACCGTGGCCAGAAACAAGCGAAGCCCCCGGGACCTTGTGGGTCCCGAGGGCCATCGCCGTGGCTCCGACCGGCGTCGATCCGGTGACCTTTCGATTTTCAGTCGAACGCTCTACCAACTGAGCTACAGAGCCGAGGTGCGCGATCGCCCAGCCGTTTCCGACTGAGCGACCCGCATCCGCGACCTCGACGGGACTTGAACCCGCGACCTCCGCCGTGACAGGGCGGCGCGCTAACCAACTGCGCCACGAGGCCAATATGTCATCACTTACGTGAATCGTACCCCCAACGGGATTCGAACCCGTGTTACCGCCGTGAAAGGGCGGGGTCCTAGGCCGCTAGACGATGGGGGCCCGGTGCCCTTGGCGTCGTCGCGCCTTGAACCGGGATGTACGGTATTGGGGCGGGACCCGTCCGCGCAAATCTTACGGGCGTGACTCTGCTCACCGCCCGTCGAAGTCCCGCAGACAGCCTCCCCCAAACGGCCGCCGGCCGGCGCATGGCAGGCTGTTCCCATGACCCCGATCCGCCTGTCCGACGCCGAGTTCGAGTCCGCCGTCGCCGACGCCCTGGACGCCATCCCGGAGGAACTGGCCGCCGAAATGGACAACGTGGTGGTGCTGGTCCAGGACGAACCGGATGCGGACATGCTCGGCCCCGGCGACTACGACGCCGCCGGCCACCCCACCCTGCTGGGCCTGTACGACGGCGTGCCGCTGACCGAGCGCGGCGCCGACTGGTCCCTGGCGCTGCCCGATCGCATCCTCATCTTCCAGGGCCCGCTGCAGCGCTGGTGCCGCAGCCGGGAGGAACTGGTGGAGCAGGTGGCGGTAACCGTGATTCATGAGGTCGGCCACCACTTCGGCATCTCCGACGCCCGCCTGCACGAGCTCGGCTGGGAGTAGGCGTACACATTCACACGGGGCGCAAGCTTCACTCCCGGCGCGATTACGTGTGACACTACCGTTATGACCACAGTTGCACCCGGGGAATCCTCCTCGCCCGAGGCGCGTCACCTGAGCACCTCATCCACGCCGCCCCGCCGCGAGACACGCATGAGCCGCCGTCACCCGGAGGGGCTGATGGCTCACGGACCGGTCGGGGATCCGGTGGTAACCGCCCGCAACCTGTCCAAGCTCTTCGGCAACGGCGAGAGCGCGGTCACGGCCCTGGAGTCGGTGGACGCGCATATCGCTCAAGGCCGCTTCACCGCCATCCTGGGCCCCTCCGGCGCAGGCAAGACGACCCTGCTGCGCTGCCTGGCGGGCCTGGAGACGCCCACCTCGGGGACGATCATCCTCGACGACGAAGAGATATCCCTGCTGAACCAGCGGCGCCTGACCCGCCTGCGGCGTGAACGGATCGGCCTGATCTTCCAGTCCCACAACCTCGTCCCCTCCCTGAGCGTTGTCGAGAACATCACCCTGCCGCTGACGCTGGCCCGGCGGCCCATCGATACCGCGCGCCTGGACCGGATCGTCGACGTCGTCGGCCTGCGGGGCCGTCTCGATTACCGCCCCGACGAGCTCAGTCCGGAAATGGCCCAGCGAGTGGCCAGTGCCCGCGCACTCCTCGGCGCTCCGGCGGTGGTGCTCGCCGACGAGCCGACCGGCTCCCTCGGCTCGCCGGCCGCCACGCAGATCCTGCGCATCCTGCGCACCGCGGTCGACGAACTGGAGCAGAGCGTCATCGTCGCCACTCACAACGCCGACGTGGCCGCCCACGCGGACACCGTCCTGTTCCTGCAAGACGGCAATATCGTTGCCGAGATGAATCAGCCGGACCGGGATCGGCTCCTGGATGCTCTACACGATCTGGGCGACACGGCCAACGCCAGCATCGGCGTCGGCAACGTCGAGCGGGAGGTCTCGCAGGTGGAGGAGGCCTGGGCGCAACCGCTCGGCGCTCGAGGATCCGCCCGCTCCCACACCCGCGGTAACCGTCCCCACGACTGGGACGACCCCGGTGAGCGCCCCCGCCCCGGAAGGTCCGCACGCGACTACGACGCCGCCCCCCACGACTGGGACGACCCCGGCAACCGTCCGACCCGACCCGGGCGACGGCCGCATCGGGCCGCCGGATCCGGCGGCGCCGGAGCGGACGGCGCAGACCGCAACGACCCCTGGGGCTACCAGTGATCCGGGCGGCCTGGCGCGGCGTGCGCATGCGGCCCGGTCCCGCTCTCCTGCTTGCCGTGGTCGTCGCCGCGGCCACGGTCATCATGGTCGGCGCCTTCGCGCTTGTCGCCGCCGACCGGGACGGCGGATCGGTGGTAAGCGGACAGGCCGACTCGTTGGCTCGGGCCGGCACAAATGCACTGGTGCTGGGCCTCGGCGGCTTGACGGGACTCATGCTCGCGCTGATCGTCGCCGAGGCGTTCAGCACGAGCCTGCGTCGGCGCGCCGGGGTGTTCGCGCTCCTGCGGGCCACCGGGGCGTCCACGTCGCTGTTGGCGGGGACCATCCTCCTCCAGGCGCTCGTCATCGGCCTGTTGGGCAGTGCGCTCGGCCTGCTCGGCAGCATCGTGGCGCCGCGCCTGCTCACCGCCGAACTCGCCTCGGCCCTCAAGCCGACCTGGGACTCCGGTGAGGCGCTGCTGCCGCAGGAGCTCGCCGTCGGCACGGCCCTACTGGCCACGCTCGTCGGCACCCTGCCGCCCGCCTTACGCGCGGTCACCGCCCCACCGGGGACGACGCCGGCCGCGCCCTCCAAACCGCAGCAGCCACCGCCGGCACGCGGCGTCACCGGCGCAGTGTTGCTTGTTGTGGGTGCGGTTGGCAGCGTCGTGGTCTGGCGCCTGGATGCCCTGCCTCACCGCGTCGGCGTGCTGTGGGCAGCGGCCGGAGTGCTGCTCGTCGGCATGCTCATTGCACTGCCGCAGGCGGTGCGCGCGTTGGTCGCCGTATTGGGACTGCCGGCGCGACTCGGTTCCAGCGGCCGGCTGGCGCTGCGGCAAATGACGGCAACACCCCGCAGTGCGGCCGCCATCGCGGTGGCCCCGCTGCTCGCCACTGCGACGGTCTGCGCGGGCGCGCCGCTCGCCGTCTCACTGCGCGCCACCGTGGCGGATGAGGCCGTCCCCGGACGGGCGGCTGCACAACTGGATGTACTGCCCGCGTTGCTGATCTGTGTGAGCGCACTCGCCGGTCTGTGCGCAGCCGGAGCCCTGGCGGCATCGGCCGCTGAGCGGACGGGTGAGAGTGCGCTCATGCGAGCGGTGGGGCAGGGCCGCGGGCAGCGGGCCGCGCAGCTCCTGTGTGAATTCACTCTCGCCTGCGTAGCCGGACTGGTCCTGGGCGCGGCGACCGGACTGCTGCTGGCCGGGGCGGGAGGAGCCGTGCTGGCCGACCAGGGAATTGGCGGCTTCGCGATCCCCTGGCGGCAACTGCTGCCACTGCTGGCGATCGGCTGCGGCGTCGGCGTGCTATCCGCGCTGGCACCGGTGCTGAAACCAGCACCGCGAGTCGTGTCAACCACAGAACCGGACGGGGCGCCTGCATAACCCCGCCCCAGTCCGTTACCATGCCATTACCTTCCCGTAAGCCCGCGATGAGGTGGTCGACTCTTGTCGGCTCTCGCCGCACCCGGCCACTGGAGGTACCAGACCCGCCCGCGCCTGTTGAGGAATGCCATGGCGAAAACCACCATCTTCATCTTTCATCCCGATCTCAGCCAGTCCACCATCAACCTGCGCCTGGCGCAGGCGGCGGAGGGACTGGAAGGAGTCGAGATCCGCGACATGTACGCCCTGTACCCCGACTTCAACTTCGACGTCGAGGCCGAGCAGGACTTGCTGGAACGCACCGATCGGATCGTGCTTCAGTTCCCGATCCAGTGGTACTCCAGTCCGCCGCTGTTGAAGAAGTGGGAGGACGACGTCCTGACCTGGGGATGGGCCTACGGCACCAACGGAGACGCCCTGCAGGGCAAGGAGCTGCTGCTGGCCGTGTCCGCCGGCGCCGTGGCCGCACACTACCGGCGCTTCGACACCCGCCGTTCGGTGACCGACGTGCTGTTCCGACGGCGTCGGCGCGATCGGGACGCCGCCTCCTCCGGCTACACCATGAACGACGTGCTGCGCCCCTTCCAGGCCACCAGCGTCATCATCGGCACCGACTACCTGGAGCCCTTCGTCACCCCGGGGGCGACGACGATGCACACCGCCGACCTGGAGGCGCGGGCCAAGGCCTACGCCCGCTACGTGACC
>NZ_QMIN01000090.1:42673-47834 GCF_003287795.1 Actinomyces sp. Z5 | reverse complement strand
GTGTCGGGGCCCCGACACCGGTCCGCTCCCGGCACGGGCACCCCGGCATGGACCGGAACCCGCGCCGACGCCTATTCCCGCCTTCGAAGCGTCCCTTCCCACACCGATCGGGCGGCGCCCGTTTGCTCGGGGGCGGCTAGCCTCATGGCACCATGGCCGACTCTCGAATGCCCCGCGCCGCCGTCCGACGGCTGCTGCCGCAGCCCGACGCCCCGCTCCCCCAGCCGCCCGTCGGCACGTCACCGGGGAGACTGCTGCGCTGGCTGCTGCGCCGTGCCGCCGCACCGCTGGCAGTCGCCACCGCGGCGGCGATCGTCTCCAGCATTATCCAGGCGATCGTGCCGTCCTTCCTCGGCGCCGCCCTGGACGCGGGCATCGAGCATGGCCTGAACCCGCGCGTGTGGGCGATTGCGCTGACCCTGCTGGGGCTGTTCGTGGTCTACGCGGTGGGCGACACCCTGCTGTCCTACTTCCGTGTGCACGGGTGGATGCGAATCAACTTCGACATCACGCGTCTGGTGGGGCGGCAGGTGTCCACCACCGGCGCCGACTTGCCCCGGCAGGTCTCCTCCGGGGAGGTCGCCTCAATCGTCGCCTCGGACGCCCAGTACATCGGAAACTTCGCCGAGCGGCTGCCGGAGCTGATCGGGTCCGCCTGCGCCTTCCTGGTGGTGGCGGTGGTCATGCTGAGCACGTCGGTGCGGCTCGGAGTGATCGTGCTGGTGGGGATGCCGCTGGTGGCCTGGGCGATCACCCCGGTAATCCGGCCGTTGCAACGTCGCCAGTCGGTGCAGCGGGAGGCACAGTCGGCACTTACCACCATCACCACCGACACGGTGGCGGGTCTGCGGATTCTGCGCGGGATCGGCGGGGAGGACGTGTTCGCCCACCGCTACCGGGAGGCCTCCCAGGAGCTGCGGCGCCGTGGCGTCGACGTCGCCGGGGCCCAGTCGCTGTTGATGAGCCTGCAGGTGCTGCTGCCGGGACTGTTCGTCGCCGTCGTCGTGTGGGCGGCGGCCCGCATGGCCATCACCGGGGCGATCACGGCCGGTGAACTGGTCACCTTCTACGGCTACACCGCCTACCTGTCCTGGCCACTGATGGTCTTCTCCTACTCGGTGCAGGACTTCACACGCGCCCTGGTGGGCAGTCGGCGCCTGGCGCGCCTGCTCGCGGTTGAACCGGTCGCCGGGGGCGTTGCCGAACGGCTGGTGCTCGATCCGGCCCGCCCGGTGCCGGTCGACGGCGAGCTGGTGGACTCCGCCTCGGGGGTGGTGCTGGCGCCCGGGCGCATGACCGCGCTTGTCGCCGCCGATCCGGATGCCTCCGCCGCGCTGGCCACCCGCCTGGGCCGCTTCGACGACGCGGCTCCGGCCGTCACGCTCGCCGGGCGGGCCCTGACCGACATGCCCTTGGAGCAGGTGCGCGCCTCGATCGTGGTCTCCGGGGCGACGGCGCAGCTGTTCACCGGCACCCTGCGCGAGGCGCTGGACGTGCGCGGCGGGGCGGCACCCGCACCGGTTGACGTTGACACTCTGGTGGCCGCCGAACGAGAGCGGTCCGGGGTCGCCGATGTGGACCAGAACGTGCACGCGGCGGTGACCCGCGCGGACGGCGACGAGCGCCTGCTGGCCGCCCTGGAGGTGGCCGACGCCCACGACGTTCTCTCCTCCCTGGACCTGGGGCTGGCGGGCATGATCACCGAGCGGGGGCGGTCACTGTCCGGCGGGCAACGGCAGCGCGTGGCGTTGGCCCGGGCGCTGCTCACGCAGGCGCCGACGCTGGTACTGATCGAGCCGACCAGCGCTCTGGACTCGCATACGGAGGCCCGGGTGGCGCGGCGGGTACGCGCCGCCCGCACGGGGCGCACCACGATCGTCACCACCGCCTCCCCGCTGGTGCTGGAGGTCTGCGATGAGGTCGTCTTCCTCGACGACGCCGGCCGCGAGCGCCTGCGCGCCCCGCACCGGGAGCTGCTGGCCCGCGCCCGGGCCGGTGACCCCGACGCCGTCGCCTACCGCGCCGTCGTCGCCCGGGCCACGGGGGAGCAACCGCAGGCGGGCGCGACCCAAACCCCGCGGACCCCGCCGTCGGCGCGACCGAACGCCGTCGCCCCCACCGAGGAGGCGACCCGCTGATGGCACTGCCCGTAGCCCCCGGCAAGGTGGCCATGCGCAAGACCTTCGGGATCATGGCCTCCTACCGCATGCGCTTCGTGTGGGTGCTGGTGTTGCAGATCACGGCGGTGCTGGCCACTTTGGTGGCCCCGCAGCTGCTGGGTCGGCTGGTGACTCGCGTGTCCGCGGGCACCGCCACCGTCGACTACGTCGACAAGATCGTCCTGGTGATCGTCTTGGTCACGCTAGTCGGCGCGATTATCAATCGGTTCGCCCAGCTGCGTGCACGCACGCTCGGGGAGTCGGTGTTCGCCGACCTGCGTGAGCGCATGATGACCCGCGTGGTGCACCTGCCCCTGTCCGCCGTCGAGTCCGCGGGGACGGGCGACCTGGTGGGGCGGACCACCAATGACGTCTCCCGCATCGAGTTCCTGGTGCGGGTGGGCGTGCCCCAGATCATGGTGTGTACGGTGACGATCGTGTTCACGATCGCCGCAGCGGCGGTGTCGGATCCGCTGCTGGCGGCGGGGCTGCTGCTGGTGGGCCCTCCGGTGTGGGCGATGATGAGCTGGTACTTGCCGATCTCGGTGCCCGCCTACCGTGCCGGCTCTGCCGCCGATGCGCGAGTCAACGGCGTCGTCTCCGAGACTGTCGACCACGCCTTCACCGTCGACGCCCTGGGGATTGGCCGCCGCCGGGAGGAGGTCATCGCCGCGTCGATCGCGGAGGCCTGGAGCCTGGAGAAGTTCACCGCCTGGCTGCGACTGCGCCTGTACCTGGTGCTGGACGTGGCCTGGCGCGCGCCGGTGGTGGTGATCCTGCTGTGGGGCGGGTTCCTGGCCTCCCGCGGCTGGGCGAGCCTGGGGGCGATCACCACCGTGACCCTGTACGCCATGGAGCTGCGCAAGCCGATCGGCCAGCTGATGTACTGGATCGACCAGGTGCAGGTGTCCCAGGCGTCGCTCACGCGCATCCTGGGGGTGGAGGAGGTGCCCGAGGACCGTACTCCCACCGGGGCCGTGCCCGAGGACACGCGTATGCGTCTGCGCGATGTCCGCTTCTCCTACCGCCGGGGCGTGGAGGTGCTGCACGGCATCGACCTGGATCTGGTGCCCGGGGAGCGGCTCGCCGTCGTCGGCCCGTCGGGCTCTGGCAAGTCGACGCTGGGGCGAATGCTGGCGGGCATCAACCCGCCCACCTCCGGGTCGGTGACGGTGGGCGGTGTGCCGTTGACGGACTTGACGGAGACGGAGCTGCGCCGGCATGTGGCCCTGGTGACACAGGAACAGCACGTGTTCGCTGGCACGATCGCCGACAACGTGCGCCTGGGCCGCCCGGACGCGGACGACGCCACTATTGCCCGCGCGATCACGGCCATCGGCGCGCAGGCGTGGGTGGAGGCGCTACCCGATGGCATGCACACGCGGGTTGGCTCGGGAAACCTGACGCTCACGCCCGCGCAGGCCCAGGAGGTGGCGCTGGCACGATTGGTGCTGCTCGATCCTCATACGCTGATCCTGGACGAGGCGACCTCCCTGCTGGCCCCCCACGCCGCGCGCACCCTGGAGCGGACGCTGTCCACGGCGCTGGCTGGGCGCACGGTGATCGAGGTGGCGCACCGGCTGTACACCGCGCAGGACGCGGACCGGGTGGCCGTCATGCTGGATGGGCGGATCGTGGAGCTGGGTACGCATGACGAACTAGTCGCCCGCGGCGGGGAATACGCGAGCCTGTGGGAGGCCTGGAGCCAGGAGTAGGCCCGCCCTCCACATGGGAAAGCGAGTGCCACGCCGTTGGACCGCTGAGCCCCCGTTGGACCGCTGCGCCCCCGATGGACCGCCGTAGCCGCCGGTTACGGCGGTCCAACCGCGCGTAAGCGGTCCAACCGCGCGTGAGCGGTCCAACCGCGCGTGAGCGGTCCAACCGCGCGTGAGCGGTCCAACCGGGCTGAACCGCATCAGCGCACAGGGCGGATACCAGCTCCAGCAAGGATCTCCAGCAGACCTTGTTCCCTCCAGGCGTCGTCCCAAAGCCAACGTACGACTCGCATGCCGGTAGCGCTCTCAATGTCAAGCTCTCGGCGCCGCTCGGCGAGTAGGACCTCATCCACCGGTCTGCCCGTCAGCTCCCGTCCGTACTTAACCCGACCGTCGAACTCCCCGATCACGCCGTGCTCAGGCCAGATGAAGTCCACCCGTCCAAGCAGCCCGCCGTGCTGATCCCGCACCGGCTCCTGCAAAGCGGGCATGGGTAGGTGATGTTCGATCATCACCGCCCGGCTCAGGCTCTCTCCCGGTGACTCGGCATTCGGATCGGCCACCTCGATCGTCCGGTACAGCCTTGGTCGTCCCCGCGAGCGCTCCGGAGCCGCAGCGGCGATATCCTCCTTCGTCACTCGACCGGCTCTCAGCATGGCGTCAAAGCCGGCCAGTACATCGCGCAGTGGGCGACGACGTCCAAGATCCGCCAAGGTCTGCGCCACCGAGGCCACCGGGACGCCATCGTCCAGCACGGTCTGGAAGCCGTGGCCGGCACGCAGCGTACGAATCCCCGACGACATTCGTCCACCGTCGCGCCCGGGTCGTACCACCTGCACCTGTTGAGGAATCGCTCCTACGAGAGGGATGCCGTGTATCACGGCAGCAGACTCCCTGGCCAGTACGGCACCATCCAGTGCCCCGGTGAGTCGGGCAGCGATCACCTTGACCACGTGTGCCTGCTGCCTACTCAAACTGCTGAACTCACTTCGCCGCACGTAGACACCGCGACGGATACGAATGAGTTCTCCTCCAGAACGCGCGGCTTCTTGAGCGAGGACGTCGCTACGCCGCCCCTGTCCGGCGAGATCCGAAGACAAAATGATCGGAATCGGTGAAGTCCACATGTTTCCACTGTGCACACCGGCAGTGGCGCGCATCCGAAGGCCTGTGAATGCGCCGAGCGGTGCCCTGCGCGAACCCGGCCTGTGGACCTTGGTGAACTTCGGCGACGCGGCCGCCCTCCACATGGGAAAGCGAGTGCCACGCCGTTGGGCCGCTGAGCCC
>NZ_QMIN01000090.1:35351-42390 GCF_003287795.1 Actinomyces sp. Z5 | reverse complement strand
CCCCCGTTGGACCGCCGTAGCCGCCGGTTACGGCGGTCCAACCGCGCGTAAGCGGTCCAACCGCGCGTAAGCGGTCCAACCGCGCGTAAGCGGTCCAAGCAGATCCCCGGAGGCGCGCTCCCCGAGGACAGGGGCCGGGACACGACCACACCGACGCGCCGCAACGTCACCATTCGGTTGCACTACTCCTGCTGCCGACGAATCAGGCACTTACGCAGGGGCGGCAAGCTGCCGCTCAGGCCCGGCATGTGAGATTCTGGTGCAAGCAGTAGGAGCGGCCGTCCGCCGCCCCGGGATTGTTCATCAGCAGGCATGAGAAGGTCGGTTCCATGAGCCAGCAGGCCCAACAACCCAAACAGCCCCCAGCGGCGTCCTCGTCATCCGCCTCGGCGGCGCAGCCGACGCTCGGCGAGCTCGTGACCCGGATCTCGGACAACATCTCCGCGCTGGTGCATGGTGAGATCGACCTGGCCAAGGCAAAGGGCAAGCGCATGGCCACCACCATGGGCGTGGGCGGTGCCCTGCTTGCCGTGGGCGGGGTCGTCGCCCTGTACGGCGTGGGCTTCCTGCTGGGAACCATCGTGGAGTTGATTGCGCTCGCGCTGCCCCTGTGGGCGGCCAAGCTCATCGTCGCCGTGGTGCTGTTGATCGTCGCCGCCATCGCCGCACTACTTGGCGTCAAGCGCCTCCAGGCCGCTAAGGCCGACATGCCCGACCCGAAGGGCGCCCTCCAGCATGATCTGAACACCGTCAAGTCCGCCGCCACCACCGGCTTCGAGAAGGGCAGCCAGCAGTGAGTGAGAACAATTCGGCCGCAGCGGCTACCCCGGAAGAGATCGAGGCCCGGCTGGCCGACCTGCGCGCATCGGTTGTGAACGACGTTGAGGAGCTGACTCAACGCCTGGCCCCCAACGCCCTCAAGGCGGTGGCCCGCTCCACCACCGAGGCAACCGTGGCCGACCTGCGCGAACGTGCCCGGTCGGCGGCCACCGGTCTGAAGGCCCGCCTGCAGGGCGACGCCGACGCTCCACTGGTGTCGGCCGACGCGCCGAGAACCGACAGCCTGTCACTCATCGAGCGGGCCCGGCGTCTGCTCGACGACGCCCAGGACGGAGATCCGCAGGCACTTGCCCTGGTCACCGGAGCCGTGGCGGGGCTGGCCGGGTTGAGCGTGTTCGCCCTGATCAAGGCCCTGCGCCGCTAGGCGCGCGCCGCCGCCATCCCGCGCGCCGCCCGACCCCGCCCACACCCGTATTCCCAGCATGCGGCGCCTCATCCGTGGGCCTTACCACGACCGAAGCGCCGCCTGTGGAATGGTGTTTCGGCGCGGTGACGTTGTACGGTTGCCCCACGACACATTTGCCCAGTTGCTGCGCGCCCACGTGCGCGCCCAGAGATATGTTGGAGGGGGTCGAGCCTATGGGGCGCGGCCGTCAGAAGGCCAAGGCGACCAAGGTCGCCCGCAAGCTCAAGTACTTCAGCCCGGAGACCGACTATGCGGCACTCGAACGCGAGCTCGCCACAGCGTCCTCCGCAGCGTCCCCCGACGTCGAGTCCGACGACGACATGTATGAGGAGTTGGCCGCAAAGTATGCGGTCGACGACGACTGGGACGACGAGGACGCCTGACACCCGCCCCGGGCGCCTCGTCGTACGCAGCCATGCGCGAGTGCGGCACCTGAGCGTCTCCGCGTGACGCCGCGACGCGCCGCCGGGCCCACAGCGGCTCCGGCGGCCCCGCCCCGGTGTCGGCTCAAGCGATCCGATAGGTCCCCAGCAGGTCCACGCCACCGCCGTCGACGCCCTTGGTGCCGGCAATCAGCCGTCCCCGGGGCGCGTAGTCGGCGGCGTCCTCGACGCTGCCCAGCACCCAGGCGGGCACGCCCGCGGCCTCGGCTCCGCCCAGCACCGCATCGGCGGCGTCCGGGGATACCACCGCGACCATGCCCACCCCCAGGTTGAGGGTGGACTCCAGGTCGTCCCACGGGACCGCGCCCAGGCGGCGCACGACGTCGAATACCGCGGGCACCACCCAGGAACCGCGGTCGACGACGGCGATGGTCCCGGCGGGCAGGACGCGGGCCAGGTTCGCCCCCAGGCCGCCGCCGGTGACGTGCGCCAGGGCCCGGATGCGCAACTCGGCGGGGTCGACGTCGGCGGAGTCGATCTGGGCGATGAGGTCAAGCAGCACCCGCGTGTACAGACGCGTGGGCTCCAGCAGCTCCTGCCCGACGGTGCGGCCGAACTCGGGCACCTCCCGGTCCAGGGACCAGCCGGCCTGATCCACCACGCGGCGCACCAGTGAGTAGCCGTTCGAGTGCAGACCGGAGGACGCCAGGGCCACGAGCACGTCGCCGGGGCGCACCCGCTGCGCGCCGAGCGCCCGGTCGGCCTCCACCACGCCGGTGGCGGCACCGGCGACGTCGTAGTCGTCCGGGCCCATCAGCCCGGGATGCTCGGCGGTCTCCCCACCCAGCAGGGGGGTGCCGACGGCGGCGCAGGCCTGGGCCACGCCGCGCACGATGTCGGCGATGCGCTGCGGGATCACCTTGCCGCAGGCGATGTAGTCGGTCATCAGCAGGGGGCGGGCGCCGACCACCACGATGTCGTCGATGACCATGCCCACCAGGTCCTGACCGATAGTGTCGTGGATGTCGAGGGCCTGGGCGATGGCGACCTTGGTGCCGACCCCGTCGGTGGAGGTGGCCAGCAGGGGGCGGCGGTAGCTGCGCAGCTCGGAGACGTCGACCATTCCGGCGAAGCCGCCCACCTCCCCGACGACGGCGGGGGTCATGGTGGCGGCCACCGACGCCTTCATCAGTTCGACCGCCCGGTCGCCCGCGGCCGTGTCGACGCCGGCGGCGGCGTAGGTGATGGGGGCGTTGGGGGCGTCGCTCTGGCTCATCGGACGGTTCCTTCCGGTGCGGGGTCGGCGGGTGTGGCGGCGTGCCGGGCGGATGCGGCGTCGGCACCCGAAGACGTGGCGGCCTCGGCGTCAGCCGGGGCCCGGTGGGGACTGCCGGCGCTCAGGTCCGGGCGGGTGACGCGGCGCGGGGCCGCGGGGACGGGGGCGGCATCGGTGTCGGCGCGACGACGCCGGTAGGCGCCGGGGACGCGGGCGGCCGGCGCACCGGGTAGCGGGCCCGTGGTGGGCGTGGCGGTGGGGTAGTTGCCGGTAAAGCAGGCGGTGCACAGGGCGTCGGCGTCCTGCCCGGAGGCGGCGACCATACCGTCCACCGACAGGTAGCCGAGGGAGTCGGCGCCGATGGAGTCGCGGATCTCCTCCACGCTCATGCCGGTGGCGATCAACTCGGCGCGGGTGGCGAAGTCGATGCCGTAGTAGCAGGGCCACAGCACCGGCGGGGAGGAGATGCGCACATGCACCTGCGCGGCACCGGCCTCCCGCAGCATGCGCACCAGGGCGCGCTGGGTGTTGCCGCGCACAATCGAGTCGTCGACGACGATGAGGCGCTTGCCGGCGATGACCTCCCGCACCGGGTTGAGCTTGAGCCGGATGCCGAGCTGACGCAGGGTCTGGGTGGGCTGGATGAAGGTACGGCCGACGTAGGTGTTCTTCACCAGTCCCTGCCCATAGGGGATGCCGGAGGCCTGGGCGTAGCCGATGGCGGCAGGGGTACCGGATTCGGGGGTGGCGATGACCAGGTCGGCGTCGACCGGGTGCTCGCGAGCCAGGGCCGCCCCCATGGCGTTGCGGGCGGCGATCACCGAGGTGCCGGCGATGCGCGTGTCCGGGCGGGCGAGGTAGACGTACTCGAATACGCAGCCGGCCCGGCGGGGCGTGGCGAAGCGGGTCGAGCGCACGCCGTCGGCGTCGATCTCGATCAGCTCGCCGGGCTCGATCTCGCGGACGAAGGCGGCCCCGAGGATGTCCAGGGCGGCGCTCTCGGAGGCGACCACCCAGCCGCGCTGCAGGCGGCCGAGCACCAGTGGACGCACGCCGTGCGGGTCGCGGGCGGCGTACAGCGTGTGCTCATCCATGAACACCAGGGAGAAGGCGCCGCGCAGCAGGGGCAGCACCCGCCGGGCGGTGGCGGAGATGCTCAACGGCGGAGCGGCGTCGGCATCGGTCACCGGGAGGTACAGGGGGGTGTCGGCGTCGACGGCGTCATAGTCCCAGGCGTCCAGGCGGCCACGCTGGGAGACCAGCTCCATGAGGGCGGCGATGACGGCGGTGTCGGTGGAGGAGCCGCGGCCGAGTTCGCCGGTGAGGTCCTCCCCGCTGGTGCGGTGGACCGCCTCCATGAGTTCCCGGGTGTTGGTGAGGTTGCCGTTGTGGGTCAGCGCCAGGGTGGAGCCGGCGGCGGGCCCGAGCATCGGCTGCGCGTTCTCCCAGGTGCCGGCGCCCTGGGTCGCGTAGCGGACGTGTCCGACGGAGAGGTGGCCGGTGAGGCTGGACAACGTGCCGTCGTCGAAGATCTGGGAGACCAGGCCGAGGTCCTTGTAGACCAGGATCTTGCTGCCGTCGGTGGAGGCGATGCCGGCGGCCTCCTGGCCGCGGTGCTGGAGGGCGTACAGACCGAAGTAGGTAAGCCGCGCGGCCTCCTCCCCCGGCGCCCAGACGCCGAAGACGCCGCACTCCTCGTTCACCTCCTCGCCGAGGGCGAGCGGCGGAGCGGGGCGGGCAGGGGCGAGTGTGCCGCCGGAGGGCGGGGTGGTCCGGTCGGGGTCACCAAAGCTCACCGGAGCATCATCCCACAAGCCGATCCGGCGGGCCCTAGTCGCGTCGGCGGGCGGTCAGCAGGGTGCCACCGCCCATGAGGCCGAGGGCGAGCAAGCCGAGGGCGATCGGCGCGCCGGTGCGGGCCAGGGCACCGCGCGAGCCGTGCCCCGTGGCGGGCGTACCGGCGACTACCGGGACCACGCCGGCCGTCGTCGGAGCCCCGGTGGCCGGTCCCACCGCCGCGCTGGGCGTCGGCGGTGCCGGTGTCTCCGGCGAGACCGCGTGCACGACCTGGGCGGTGACGGCGAGCGTCTCGGTGGACTCGTCGGCCCTGGTGATGGTGAAGGAGACGATCGCGCACGTCGTGCTCACGCCGTCGACCGTGCAGTCCTGGGTGGCGACGCCGTCGGGAAGCGTGAAGGTGAGCGTCGCCCGGCCGGTCTCGGGCAGGCCGGGGGTGACCGACTGGTCGATGTCGCTCGTCGTCAGGGTGCGGGTGGTGCCGTCGGCCATGGCGACGGTGGCGGCGATCGAGGTGGCCGCGTCGCGCACGCCCTGCTCGGCGGTGGCCGAATAGCTGAGTCCGGTGAAGCGGGCGGTCACGGTGTCGCCGTCGACGGCGAGCGAGGTGCCGACCTGGTGCTTGTCGTAGGAGGCGGTGGCCGGGGAGATGCGCACCAGGTACTCGGAGGTGACCGTGCGGTCGAGGATGCCGGTGTTGATCATCGTCTTCTCGCCCAGGGTGTCGAAGTTGTCGCCGCCCGCGAGGAGGAAGGTGTTGGAGGCGACGGTGACGGTCGCCGCGTCGTCGAGCAGCTCGCCGTCGATGTAGACGGCGTCGATGACCCGCGAGCGTGCGTCGGCGATGTCGTCGGCGAGGCTCTCAACCAGTGCGCTCCGTTCCGCCTCGGAGGCGGCGGTGGAGATCTGCGTGAAGTAGTCCTCGAGCTGGTCGGCGGCGTCCTGGTCGAGGTAGACCTCGACGTTGTCCGAGGTTCCGAGCATGAGCGCGGCGCGCGTCGTCGTCGGCTGGAACTGCTCGGCGAGCACCTGCTTTACCTGGGCGCCCGTGTAGGTGGCGTAGGCCATCTCGTTGCCGAAGGGCTGCACCGTGTAGGCCTCCCCCGCGGTGAGCTCGCCGGCCAGGTAGTCGGCGCGCACCCCGCCGGGGTTCATCAATCCGATCGCGTAGTCGCTGGACGGCTGAATGTCCTCGGCCAGCCAGGAGGCGAAGGAGGTGGCGATGAGGTTGGAGGCGGTGGACTCGGTGGAGCGGTTGGCCCCGTAGTCCGTGCCCGTGTCGGTGCCGCGGTAGAAGTTCGAGCCGAGGGTGGTGAGGACCTCGTTGCCGGCGGCCTCGGAGTCCGTCTTCGCCTTCGCGACGATGTCGGCCACGCCGTAGGCGTCGGTGGTGCAGTCGGACTCCGCCAGGTCGAGGTTGCGGGCGGTGGCGGCGGTGACGTCCTTGGTGCCGTCGGCGGCGGTGGTCACCGTCAGGGAGATCTCGCCGAGTTTGAGGCCGTAGTGGTCGGGCTGGACGACGGCGATGTCCGTGCCGTCGGTCGACTTGACGACGTCGGCGAAGGGCACGTGGGTGTGGCCGGCGACGACGGCGTCGACGGCGCCGTTGAACTGGTTGCCATAGATGGCGGCGTCCTCGTGGGCCAGGACGACGACGACGTCGGCCTCTCCGTTGGCGGCGTCGCCGTCCTTCAGCGCGGTGGCGCGCGCGTTGGCGGTGGCGGTCGCGTCTAAGACCGTGAGGCCTTCGAGCGCGGACTTGGACACCAGGCTGGGCAGCTCTTCGGTGACGACGCCGATGAAGCCGACTGTGACGCCGTCGACCTCGGTGATCCAGGTGCCGTTGCCGGAGCCCTCGGCGGCCAGGGCGGCGTTGCCGGTGACGTTCGCGGACAGGATCGGGGCGTTGAAGGCGGGCAGGAGGCGGTCGGCGAGGTCGGTGATGCCCTTGTCGAACTCGTGGTTGCCGGCGCTGGTGACGTCCAGACCGATGGCGTTCAGGACGTCGATGGTGGGCTGGTCGTCGAGGATCGAGGAGATGTAGGCGCTGCCGCCGACGTTGTCACCGTTGGAGACGAAGAGCGTGCTGGGGTTGCGCTCGCGGGCGGCGGCGACCTCGCAGGCCAGGGTGACGGCGCCGGGCTCGTCGCCGGTGGTTTCGATGTGGCCGTGCAGGTCGGTGATGCCGAGGATGGAAAGCGTGGTGGTGTCGGCGGCCTCCGCGGCCGTGGCCGGGGCGGTGATTGCCGGCGCGAAGGCACCGAGGGCCAGGGCCGCCGTGAAGGCGACGAGGCGGCGATATAGGTGTGGCATGAGCAGTCTCGGGAGGTTAGTGGG
>NZ_QMIN01000090.1:31074-35063 GCF_003287795.1 Actinomyces sp. Z5 | reverse complement strand
CGTCCGGGCCCGAGTGGCAATCCCACCCGGGCCCGGACGCTTCGGACCGACTCAGTCGACGGTCGGATCAGGCGGCAACCGCCTCGGCGGCGGCTTCAGCCAAAAGCTTGCGAGCCCGGGCCTGCTTGAGGACGAGCACGCCGATGGCGGTGACCAACATGCCCGCGATGATCGAGATGAAGAACCCGAGCAGGTTGTCGATCGCGAAGAACACGAAGATACCGCCGTGCGGAGCGCGCGAACCCACGTGCAGCGCCATGGACAGGGCGCCGGTCACGGCGCCGCCCACCATGGACGGCGGGATGATGCGCAGCGGGTCGGCGGCGGCGAAGGGGATGGCGCCCTCGGAGATGAAGGAGGCGCCCAGCAGCCAGGCGGCCCGCCCGTTGTCCCGCTCGACGTCGGTGAACAGGCCCGGGCGCACCGTGGTGGCCAGCGCGAGGGCCAGCGGCGGCACCATGCCGGCCGCCATAACCGCGGCCATGATCTCGTAGGAGGCGGTGGTCGCCGCGGACAGGCCGGCGGTGGCGAACAGGTAGGCGGCCTTGTTGACCGGACCGCCCAGGTCGAAGCACATCATCAGGCCCAGGATGATGCCCAGGAAGATGGCGGAGCCGGAGTCTGCCATGGAGGTCAGCGAGTCGCTCATCCAGGTCATGAAGGAGGCCAGCGGGTTGCCGAGGACCATGTACATCAGGGAACCGACCACCAGTGTGGTGGACAGCGGGATGATGACCACCGGCATGAGGCTGCGCAGCCACCGGGGCACGTCCAGCCCCGCGAGCCAGGAGGCCATGTAGCCGGCGAGCAGCCCGCCGATCAGACCGCCGATGAAGCCGGCACCGATGGCCACCGACAGCGCGCCCATGGCGAAGCCGGGGGCGATGCCGGGGCGTCCGGCCAGGCCGAAGGCGGTGTACCCGGCCAGGGCCGGCACCAGGAAGTTCATGGCCGCGGTGCCCAGGAGGGCGAAGACCGCACCGATGTAGGCCATCAGCGGGGAGCCGCCCAGGGCGTGCGGGGCCGCGTAGGCCGGGTTACTCAGATCCGGCAGGTTCCAAAGGCTGGAGGCCGTGAGCCCCTCATCCGCGTTGCCGATGACGATGGTCTGGGCGGTGGAGCCGATGTCGTAGCCGCCGAACAGGAAGCCCAGGGCGGTGAGCAGACCACCCGCGGCCACGAAGGGAATCATGTAGGACACGCCGGTCATCACCGAGCGCTGCAGGCGCCGCGCCCAGTGCACGTGCTCCTCCTCGCCCTCGGCCTCGCCGCCGCCGGCACCCGCCGCCACCCGCTTGGCGCCGGGATCGTCGATGGCGGCCAGGGCCTGGTCCACCAGGGAGCCGGCGTCGTTGACAGCGGCCTTGACGCCGACGTCGATCACGGGCTTTCCGGCGAAGCGCTCCAGGCCCTTGACCGGCAGGTCGTGGGCGAAGATGACGGCGTCGGCCGCCTCCACCAGGTCGGCGTCGAGCCAGTCGATCTTGCCGGAGCCCTGCCCCTCGATGCGCACGGTCACGCCGCGCTCCTTGCCGGCCTGTTCGAGCGCCTCGGCGGCCATGAAGGTGTGGGCGATGCCGGTGGGGCAGGAGGAGACGCCGACGATGACGCGGCCGGTGTCGGCGGGAGCCGCGGCGGGCGCAGCGGCATCCTCCTGAGCGGGGGCGGCGCCGTCGCCGAGCAGCTCGGGCTGGACCTGCTCGGTGACCAGTCGGGCGACGTCCTCGGGGGTGGCCGCGGCGCGCAGGGCGCCGGTGAACTCCGACTTCATCAGCCCGCGGGCGAGCTTGGCCAGCAACTGCAGGTGGAAGTCGTCCGCACCGGCGGGGGCGGCGATCATGAACACGAGGTCGGCGCCCTGCCCGTCGGCGGCACCGAAGTCGACCGGCTGGTTCAGGCGGGCGAAGCCGAGCGAGGGGGCGAGCACGTGCGGGCTGCGGCAGTGCGGGATGGCGATGCCGCCGGGGATGCCGGTGGGCGCGGTGGCCTCGCGGGCCAGGGCGTCGGCGGCGAGCCCCTCGGTGGTGTCGGCGCGGCCGGCGGCGGCGACGACGTCTGCCAGGTAGTTGATGACCGCCTGCTTGTCGGTGCCGGCGGACGCGTCCAGGCGGACGAGTTCGGGCACGATCAGCGGCGTGTTCGCTGCGTTGGTGGGTTGGGACATGGTGTTTTCCTTGTGGTCTCCTGGTTAGTGGTGGTGTGGTTGCGGGCTGGTCAGAGCTCGGTGATTTCGGCGGCCTGCGTGGACAGGTCGGCGGGTCCGGGCAGGGTGGTACCGGGCAGGCCTGCGGCGGCGGAGCCGTAGGCCATGGCGGTGGCCAGACACTCGGGGGCGGCGGCGCCGTGCACGTCGGCCAGGATGTAGCCGGCGACGGAGGAGTCTCCGGCACCGACGGTGGAGATGACGGGGACGGCGGGAGCGGTGGCCCGCCAGGCGCCGGAGGCGGTGGCCAGGACGGCACCGGCGCCGCCGAGGGTGGCCAGCACCGCGCCCACGCCGCGGTCCACCAGGACGCGGGCGGCCTGGGCGACGGGGGCGTAGTCACCGGCGAGCGCGCCCTCTTCCAGGGCGGTGGCGCGCTCGGGGGGCAGGCCCGCGAGCTGGCCGAGCTCCTCCCCGTTGGGTTTGATCAGGTCGGGGGCGGCCTCGGGCAGGGCGGCGGCCAGGGCGGCCAGGGGCGCGTCGGAGGTGTCGACCGCGATGCGCAGCCCGGGGGCTGCCCGACGCAGCAGACCGACCAGGCGCGCGTACCAGTCGGTGGGGGCGCCGGGCGGCAGCGAACCGGACAGGATGGCCCAGCTGTGGACGCCGGCCGGGCTGTCCCGATCGACGCCGGCGGTGTTGTCGGCCGCACCCGCCGCCACGGCTCGACTCAGGGCCGCCTCCACGGCGGCGACCTCGGCGTCCGTCAGAGTGGCACCGGGCTCGTTGAGTTTGGTGGTGGTGCCGTCAGGCTCGGTGACGGCGGTGTTGATGCGCACGGCCCCGGCCACATCCACGGGGATTGTGCTCAGGCCGGGCGCGTCCAGCGCCTTGACCGCGGTCACCAGCGGGTCGTGCTCGGGCGCGGGCAGGACGGCGGTTACGGCCTCGCCGGAGCGGGCCAGCACGCGGGCGACATTGAGTCCCTTGCCGCCAGGCTCGGTGGTGACCGACTGCAGCCGGTTGACGCCACCGCGCACGAGCGGACCGGCGAGCGTGACCGTGCGGTCCAGTGAGGGGTTGGGGGTGAGTGTGATGATCATGCGATGAGGACCTCGGTTCCGGTGTCGGCGAGTTGGGCGGCCAGTGGCGTGGGGAGGGCGGCGTCGGTGACCAGCAGGTCGACGTCGTCGATGTCGGCGAAGGAGACCAGGTGCTCCTGGCCGATCTTGGTGGCGTCGGCCAGGGCGACGACGCGGCGGGCGGCGCGGACCATGGCGCGCTTTACGGCGGCCTCATCCGGGTCGGGTGTGGACAGCCCGTGCTCGGCGGTCAGGCCGTTGGTGCCCATGACGGCCACGTTCACGCGCATGGCGGCGAGCGTTTCCAGGGCCTCGGGGCCGACGGCGGCCTGGGTGATGCCGCGGACCTGACCGCCGAGCATGCGCACGGTCAGGTCACTGCGGCCGGCCAGCAGGGCGGCGGTGAGTACGGAGTCGGTTACCACCGTCAGTCCCAGGCCCTCGGGCAGGAGCCGGGCGAGGCAGCCGACGGTGGTGCCGGCGTCGAGCAGGATGGTGGCACCGGGGCGCAGCCCCAGGGCACCGACGGCGGCCGCGGCGATGGCCTGCTTGGCGGTGGCGCCCAGCAGTTCGCGTTCGGCGACGGCGGTCTCCGGGAGGGCCAGCACGGTGGCGGGGACGGCGCCGCCGTGGACCTTGCGCACGGCGCCGGCGCGGTCCAGGGCGGTCAGGTCGCGGCGGATGGTTTCGACGGTGACGCCGTAGCGGATGGCCAGGTCGGCGACGGCGACGCGACCCTCGTGGGCCACGGCATCGACGATGTC
>NZ_QMIN01000090.1:0-30791 GCF_003287795.1 Actinomyces sp. Z5 | reverse complement strand
CGTTCGGGCATAAGCATATGCCCGAACGGACGTTCTTGTGAAGGGGTTATGCGAACTTCGGGGAACTTTCTTGTCCGACCGGGCGTTCAGGCGCGCAGCAGCGGCAGGTAGGCGGACAGGTCGCAGCGCTCACCGGAGGCGTGCAGGGCCCCGGAGTCCAGCGCCTCCCGCCAGCCCAGGCGGCCGGTGGCCAGGGCCAGCCAGGTGGCGGCGTCGGTCTCCACCACACTGGGCGGGGTCCCCCGGCGGTGCACGGTGCCGGAGACCGCCTGGGTGACGCCGAAGGGCGGCACCCGCACCTCCACGGCATGCCCGGGGGCGCAGGCCGCCAGCTCCTCCAGGGTGTATCGCACGGCGGCGGCCGTATCGGCGCGTTGGGGCCGGGCGCCGGCATCGGTTGCGGTCGCCCACTGCCGCACGGCGTGGGCGCCCGCGGCGGGATCAATACGTCGTCTCACGCCTCCGACGGTACGGCATGGCGCCACCCGCGCAGGCCCCGGCGGATCACGCAGTAGCAGGCCAGCCCCGAGGCGGCGACCACGGCCACCGACATCACGCTGAAGGAGCCCAGGAAATCCGGCACCTCGAAGCCGGCCAGCGAGTCGTCGGCGGGGGCGACGATCACCTGATCGGCCGCCTCCGGGACGCCGGCATCGGCCTGAGCGGCGGCCGCACCGACCGGCACCAGGGCCTGCAGATCAATGCTGCGGGTGGAGCCGTCGCGGGCCACCAGGGTGAAGGAGACGACGGCGCAGGCCGCATTGGCGCTGACGCCGGCAGCACTGCCGGCGTCAGCCGGGCAGGTAGTGGTGGCGACGTCGGCGGGCAGGGCGATCTTCAGCGTGCTGGCGCCGGTCTCCGGCAGTTCGGGGGTGATGGTCGCGTCAATGGCGGCACTGGTCAGATGCTGGGTGCCGCCGTCGGCCAGGGCCACCGTGGCGGTGACCTCCGCGGCGGCGCCGGGGGCGGCCTGTTCGGAGGCGGCGGTAAAGCTCAGCCCGGTGAAACGGACCGTAGCGCTGCCGTCGGCGGCGTCAACGTCCAGGTCGACGCCGATCTGCCGCTTGGCCAGGTCGGCGGAGGTGGCGCCGCCGGCCTGGAGGTACTCGGCGGTGACGGCGCGGTCCAGAATGCCGGTGCTGGAGACCTCGCCCCCGCGCAGGACGGTGAAGCCGTCGCCGCCCGACAGCATGAAGGAGTTGGAGGCCACCACCACGCTGGCATCGTCGTCGAGCTCGACACCGTCGACGTAGACCGAGCGGATGACGCGGGCGCGAGCGGCGTCGATGGCGGACTCGAGCTCGGCGGCGCTCTGCGCACCGTTGGAGATTCGGCTCCAGTACTCCTCGAGCTCGTCGGCGGCGTCCTGGTCGATGTAGACCTGCACGTTGGCAGAGACGCCGAGCATGAGCGCCGGCCGGGAGGTGTCGGGCTGCCACTGCTGGGCGAGCACGTCCTTGAGTTGGGCGCCGGTATAGGCGGCGTACCCCATCTCGTTGCCGAAGGGCTGGACGGTGTAGGCCTCCCCCTCGGTCAGGTCGCCTAACAGGTAGTCGGCGCGCACGCCGCCGGGGTTCATCAGCCCCACATAGTGGTCGCCTTCGGGGCGAATATCGGTGGTCAGCCAGGCGCGGTAGGAGTCGGCGATGAGGTTGGCTGCGGTGGACTCGGTGGAGCGGTTGGCACCGGGGTCGGAGCCGGTGTTGGTGCCACGGTAGAAGCCGGTGCCCAGGCTGGTCAGCACGCGGGCGCCGGCGGCGCGGGACTCGCGGGCGGCCTGGTCGACGATGGCCTGGACGCCATAGGCGTCGGTGGTGCAGTTCGAGGCGGCCAGGTCGATGTTGGCGGCCTGCACCACGCCCACGGCACCGGTGGCGGGGTCGAAGGACAGGGTGATGTTGCCCAGTAGTTCCCCGTACTGGCCCGACTGGACCACCGCGATGCGGTTGCCGTCCTTCCCGGTGACGGTGGTGGCGTGGGCGACGTGGGTGTGCCCGCCGAAGACGGCGTCGACAGAACCGTTGAACTGGGTGGCGTAGACCGCGGCGTCCTCGTGGGCCAGGACGACGACGACGTCGGCCTCCCCGTTGTCCGGATCGCCGTCCTTCAGGGCGGCGGCACGGGCGTTGGCGGTGTGCACGAGGTCGGCGACCTCGAGTCCCTCGAGGGCCGAGCCGGCCACCAGGCTGGGCAGGGAGTCGGTGACCAGGCCGATGAAGCCGACGGTCACGCCGTCCACCTGCGTCGTCCACACGCCGTCGCCGTCCCCCTCGGCGAGCAGGGCGTCGTTGCCGGTGACATTGGCGGCCAGCACGGGGGCGTCGAAGGCGCCCAGCAGGCGGGCGGAGAGGTCGGTGACGCCGTTGTCGAATTCGTGGTTGCCGGCGGCGGTGACGTCCAGGCCGATGGCGTTGAGGATGTCGATGGTGGGCTGGTCGTCCAGCACCGATGAGATATAGGCCGAGCCGCCCACGTTGTCGCCGGTGGACACCAGCAGGGTGCCCGGCGTGGCGGAGCGGGCGGCGGCGACCTCACAGGCCAGGGTGACGGCGCCGGGCTCGGAGACCAGCTGCGCGCCCTCGCTGTCGGTGGACACTCGCTCGATGTGGCCGCCGAAGTCGCTGATACCCAGCAGGTTGATCGTGACGGTCGCAGCGTCCGCACCGGCAGGGGCGGCAGCGGCAGCCGCCCGCTCGTCGGCGACACTCGCGCCGGGGCTCGCGCTCAGCATGCCGCCTACCGGGGCGGCCACTACCACCGGGCCGCCGATGGCGGAGCCGGTAACCGCGGTCGGCGCAGCCACTGCGCCGGGATCAAGGGCAGCGAGGCAAAGGGCCGTCAGGGGGACGACCAGCCGGGCCAGGTGTCGCGATCTCATGGTGGTCCTCGTAGTGATCATCAGTAAGTCGAACGATTGACATCACCATAAGTGTCAGGACACCTATGGGCCAGGGCACACACCAATTAGTAATCATGACAATTTGATGATGCTAGGCAGGCCTCCACCTATGAACCCGGATCGCCGCCACCGCGCCCCTACTTTCCGGCTCCATACCGCGCATACGACACGACGGCGCCCGGCCGCCTGGGAAGCGACCGGGCGCCGTCGTCGGGCAGCAAGTCCCGGAGCACGTGACCGCGAGGTAACCGCACCCGCGCTACGCATCGGCCGATCGGCTAGGCCGATTGGCTACCCCCGTCTTTCGGATCATCGGATCAGACGATGCCGTGGGCGATCATGACGTCGGCCACGCGGGTGAAGCCGGCGGCGTTGGCGCCCAGGACGTAGTCGCCGGGGCGGCCGTAGGTCTCGGCGGCCTCGACGCAGGAGTCGTGGATGTCGGCCATGATGCCGGTGAGCTTGGCCTCCGCGGTGGCGAAGTCCCAGCGGGTGCGGCCGGCGTTCTGCTCCATCTCCAGGGCGGAGGTGGCCACGCCGCCGGCGTTGGAGGCCTTGCCGGGGGCGTAGAGGATGCCGGCCGCCTGGAAGGCCTCGATGGCCTCCGGGGTGGAGGGCATGTTCGCACCCTCGGCGACGACGGCGCAGCCGTTGCGCAGCAGGGTGGCGGCGTTGTCGGCGTCGAGCTCGTTCTGGGTGGCGCAGGGCAGGGCGACGTCGACCGGGACGTCCCAGGGGCGGCCCTCGGTGACCAGGCGGGCGCCGGGGCGCCGGGAGACGTAGTCGGCGACGCGGCCGCGCTCGACCTCCTTGACCTGCTTGAGCAGCTCCAGGTCTACGCCGGCCTCGTCCACGACGTAGCCGGAGGAGTCGGAGAAGGTGATGGGCTTGGCGCCCAGCTGCTGCGCCTTCTCGATGGCGTAGATGGCGACGTTTCCGGCGCCGGAGACGGCGACCGTCTTGCCCTCCAGGGAGTCGCCCTTGGTGGCCAGCATGGACTGGGCGAACAGGACCGTGCCGTAGCCGGTGGCCTCGGTGCGCACCAGGGAGCCGCCCCAGGCCAGACCCTTGCCGGTCAGAACGCCGGCGTCATAGCTGTTGCGCAGGCGCTTGTACTGACCGAAGAGGTAGCCGATCTCACGGCCGCCCACGCCGATGTCACCGGCGGGCACGTCCACGCTCGGGCCGATGTGGCGGGACAGCTCGGTCATGAAGGACTGGCAGAACCGCATGACCTCGGCGTCGGACTTGCCGTGCGGGTCGAAGTCGGAGCCGCCCTTGCCGCCGCCGATGCCCTGGCCGGTGAGCGCGTTCTTGAAGATCTGCTCGAAGCCGAGGAACTTGATGATGCCGGCGTTGACGCTCGGGTGGAAGCGCAGGCCCCCCTTGTAGGGACCGAGCGCCGAGTTGAACTCGATGCGGAAACCGCGGTTGACGTGGACCTCACCGGCGTCGTCGACCCACGGCACCCGGAACATGATCTGCCGCTCGGGCTCCACAATGCGCTCCAGCAGCGCATTCTCGGCGTAGTGGGGGTGCTTGGCGATTACCGGGCCGAGCGACTCCAGCACCTCGCGGACGGCCTGGTGGAACTCGGCCTCCCCGCGGTTGCGAGCCACAACCTGCTCATAAACCTTCTCAACGACGTCCTGCATGGGGAACTCCTTCACCTGTCACCTGGCAGCGGCGCGTGCCGATTTCCCATCAGCGTCGCGTGACTGCGATTACGGCGCAGGAGCACGTCTTTGAGCAGGCGGGCATCCCGCGCTGGGCTAAACACTCCCACCCCGCCGGTAACTGAGACGAAACATCTCATGTTTCGACCGTAGGCTGCGGAGAGGGAGGGAGCGGCGACCGCGAACGCGGGGGCACCACTCACAGAGCAGCGTAAGCGACGTCGTCGACGGGCTCGAGCCACTCGTTGGAGGTGTTCTCCCCGGGAACCGCGAGCGCGATGTGGGAGAACCAGGAGTCGGCCTTGGCACCGTGCCAGTGCTTGACGCCGGCGCGGATGAACACCACCGATCCGGGCTCGAGGGAGACGGGCTCCTCGCCCTCCGCCTGGTACCAGCCGGAGCCGGCGGTGCAGATGAGCACCTGGCCACCGCCGGAGGTGGCGTGGTGAATGTGCCAGTTGTTGCGGCAGCCGGGCGAGAAGGTGACGTTGTGGACGCCGACGGCGCACTCGGGGTCGTCGACGAGGTTGTTCAGGTAGCTGTCGCCGATGAAGTACTGGGCGAAGGCGGTGTTCAGCTCGCCCTTGCCGAAGACGTTCTCGACGGCGAAGACGGATTCGTCGGTGGTGGCGGTCATGGTGGTTCCTCTCCCGCGGCCCGGACGGCCGCGCAGCCTCAGGCTAGGAGCGCCGCCCGGCCGCAGCCAGGCACCGACCGGGCCCCCATGCGCCGTCCCACCGCACTCTGGGAGCGCGCCGAGGTCGGCAGAAGTCTCGTGCCGAGGCCGGTCGAGGCGGCGGCAGCATTCGGTCCGTCTACGCCGCCTCCAGCACCGCCAACTGGCATGATCCAGGTATGAGCGCCACTGACTCTTCCGGGTCCGCCCCCTCTGACTCCAGGCCCTCCTCGTCCAGCCGCGGCCGCGCCGATAGCAAGCGGTGGAGCGCTCCGCCGGTTGATTCGATCCTGCTGCAAGCACCGACCCGACTTCCACGACGTCGCCGGACCGAGTGGTGGACGGTCGCCGCATGGTCCCTCGCGCTGCTACTGCAGATAGCCCTACGCCTTGACGAGGAGTTCTCCGACAGTTCTGACCGGGTGAGCCAAATGACGGAGGCATATTCGAACTCGACCATCCTCCTGTGCATCCTCGGCCTCATCTCCTGCCTAGTCCTCCTGAGCACGGAATCACTGCGCGCCGCCATTTGGGGAACGACCTTGGCCGCCGTCACGCTCACCGCCTCGCTAGTTACCTGGACGATCCTGTATGGATTGTGGCCGATTGAATACGTCTGGTGGACGCGCGGATGGGTTGTCAATTTCGTGTTCGGCATCGTCCTCGTCCGCGCCATCCGCGACCTCGCCGCAAACATCAATGAAAGCTTCGGTCACCGGTACGAGGTGTAATCACGCCCGCCGACCGCAGTCGACGCACCGCCGTCGACGCAGAGGCCACCACCTGGCGCGCTATCCGGCCGTGACTGCCTCGACGGCGACTCCGACCGCTTCATATGTTCCCCTCGCGCGCGCGTCCCGTGTGGCGAGCACCGCGCCATTCTCCAACGCCGCGAGAGCGACCAGACCGTCGTAGACGGCACCGCCGGCGATTCCAAGGCCGGCCAATCGCCGGTGTGCCGTGATCGCCGAATTCGCAGAAAGGGCGAGTACCTCTGGGAAACGGTCGTCGATAAGCGCAACCGCGTCTTCGGCGGACACGCGCGCGTCTCCGGGCAGCCGCGTCAGCACCGCATAGGTCTCCGCCAGGGCGTGCCCGCTGAGACTCAGCCGCCTCCCCCTCGCCCAGTCACGCACCGGGCGATGTGCCTCATGGGAGGCGACCAGCAGAGGAATGGCAACACTCGTATCGACGGCTAGGCGCGGCGCGGCGTTCACCTTCTGCCACCATCGATCAGTGCGAACATCACGTCATCGGTGACTGGGGTCTGCGAAGTGGCGACCAGGTGCCCATCCTCACCACGCTCCACTCGGGCAGTACGCCCACCCGGGGTCAGCTGCACGCCGCCTCCATAGGGGGACACATCCACCTTCGTTCCCGGCAGCAATCCAAGCGACTCCCGCAGGCTCTTCGGCAGGAGGATGCGTCCGCCCGAATCGATCGTCAACTCCATGGGATGAGATTACCATCGCAGTCCCATTTCGCTGAGGGTCGCTCGCACGGACGCGGCAGGGCCGGGACCGCGCCCAGGAGGGGCGCCGGAGTCAGGCGATCAGCCAGACGACGCCGGTGAGCAGGAAGCCGGTGAGTCCGCCGACGGTCGACAGCAGGGTCCACTTCTTCAGCCCGTCCTTGACGGACAGACCCATGTACTTGGTGACGATCCAGAAGCCGGAGTCGTTGATGTGGGAGAAGCCCAGGGCGCCGAAGCCGATCGCCATCTGAATCAGCACCACCTGCAGGGCCGAGTAGCCGCCGCCGGCAATCGCGTCCGCCAGCAGCCCTGCCGTGGTCAGGATCGCCACCGTCGCCGAGCCCTGCGAGGCCCGCAGCGCCGCCGAAATGACGAAGGCGGTCAAGAGGATCGGCAGGTGCGCGGTCACCAGGGCCTGCGCCAGCGCATCGCCGATACCGCTGGCCACCAACACGCCGGCGAACACTCCCCCGGCGCCAGTGACGAACACAATGGTGGCCACATCGGGCAGTGCGGAGTCGAGGATCTTGCCGCGCTGCTCCAAGGACCACCCCTGCTGCTGGCCGACGATGAAGTAGGCCAGCAGCACGGCGGTCAGCAGCGCCGTCGTCGAAGAGCCGATGAATCCGAGCACCGCGTGGGCGGAGGACTCCTCATCCACCAGCATCTGCCCGACGGTGCCCACCATGATCTGCACAATCGGCTCGAGAATCAGGAAGACGACCGTTCCGGGGCCGGTGGCGTGCGCCCGGGGCACCGCGCCGCCGGGCGTATAGGTGGACTCGGCGGCCTCCGTGGCGCTGCCGAGCGGCGTCGGGCCGACCGGAACCGCCTCCAGGCCCAGTCGCGTGGAGGCGAAGTAGACCACGACCGCCACCAACGCGCACACGGGCAGGGCCAGCAGCATCAGCAAACCGACGTCAACCTCGAGTGTGGCCGCCGAGGCGACCGGCCCCGGATGAGGCGGGATGACCACGTGCAGGGCGAGCATCGTCGCCGCCACCGGCAGGCCGATCTTGAGCGGGTTGATCTTCGCAATGTAGGCGAAGCCGAAGACGATCGGCGCCAGGATGATGAAGCCGACGTCGAAGAAGATCGGGATGCCGAGGATGAAGGCGGCCGCGACGACGGCCGCGACCACGCGCTCACGCCCCAGCATCCGAGTGAAGCGCTCGGCCAGGACCTCCGCGCCGCCGGCGGCCTCAATGACCCGGCCCAGCATCGCCCCCAGGCCGACGACCATGGCCACGGACCCGAGGGTCTTGCCCATGCCGTCGATCATCGTCTGGACTACGTCCCCGATCGGGATGCGCGCGGCCAGCGCGAGCACCATGGACACCAGGATCATGGCCACGAAGGCACTCATTTTGGCCTTGATGACCAGTACCAGCAGAACGGCTATCGCCGCTACCGCCAGTAACAGCAGGACGGTGGTGGACATGGTCCCGCCCTCAGTCCTGCTCGGGCGCGATCACGGTGATGACCGTGGAGTCGTCCTGCGCTCCCAGGCCGCGCCGCGCCCCCTGCAGGTACAACTGCTCGGCGGCGGCCGCCACCGGGGTGGACAACCCGACCGACTTGGCGGCGGCCGTAACGATGCCCATGTCCTTGACGAAGATGTCGAGCCGGGAACGCACCTCGGGCCCGTCCTCGTCGTAGGCCTGCAGCATGCGCGGCCCACGGTCGCCGAGCATGAAGGACTCCGCCGCGCCGGCCATGAGCGCCTTCAGCGCGGCCTCCACATCCAGGCCGAGGGCCTGGGCCAGCGCCAGTGCCTCACCGGCGGCGGCGATGTGCACGCCGCACAGCAGCTGGTTCACGGTCTTCATGGACTGGCCGTAGCCGGGTTCGTCGCCCACGCGCACCAGGGTGGAGGACATCGCCTCGAGCACATCCTCGGTCGCCGCCCAGGCCTCGTCATCGGCGCCGACGACGACGAGCAGGTCACCGTCTCCGGCGCGTACCGGTCCGCCGGAAACGGGGGCGTCCACCAGCAGCAGGCCCATGTCCCGCAGCCGATCGGCGACGGCCTCCACGCCGGCCCCGCCCACCGTGGAGGTGAGCAGGACCGCGGCGCCGGGGCGCATGGCGGCGGCGATGCCGTCCTGGCCGAACAGCAGTTCCTCCAGTTGAGTCTGGTTGCGGACGGCGACCAGTACGACGTCGGCGTCGGCTACGGCCTCGGCTGCCGAGGTCGCGGGCACGATCCCGGCCTGCTGCGCGAGGGCCAGTCGTTCGGCCGAGATGTCGAAGCCGCGGACGGTGAAAGTCTGGGAGAGGTTGGTGGCCATGGGCAGACCCATGGCGCCTAGTCCCAGGACGGCAACGGTGGTGGTCATGATGAGATCTCCTTTGATCGGTTGTGGGGCAACTGCCCCGGGTGCTGATGGGAAATGGTGAGGTGTGCAGCGCCGCCGCCCGGCGAGGCGATCAGGCGTTGAGGGTGCTCACGACGGCGGTGAGTGAGCTCTCGTCGCCGACGTTTCCGGCGAACACGATGTAGGGGACGCCCGCGGCAGGGCCGTCCTGCGGCTCCCACAGGGAGACGATGCCGGGCAGCATGGGGCCGCGGACCAGCGCCCTACGCATGCCCAGGCCGCGGGAGGCGACGTCGGAGGAGGTGATGCCGCCCTTGGCGATGACGAAGCGGGGGCAGCGGGCGGCGACGATGCGCTGGACGATTTCGACGACGGCGGCCGAGACGCGGCGGGCGAATTCGAGGGACTCCTCCGCGTCTCGTCCGGCCACGAAGGCGCCGCCGCGGCGGACCACCACGTTGCCCTCGCGCAGCGCGGCGGCGGCCTGTTCGGCGACCTGTTCGACGTGGGCGTCGCGCCGGTCCGGGTCGAGCACGGTGGGGACGTCGATGACGACTTCGGGCGTGCCGGTGGCCTCGCGCAATGCGTCGACCTGGCGCCCGGTCAGGCCCACGTGCGAGCCCACCACGATCAGGCCTCCGGCGGCGTCGGAGGCGGGGGCGAAGTCGGCCGGGCGGGCCTGCTCGGGAGTGAGCGGCGCATGCGGCACCTGCCCGATGCGTGCCCGGACGAAGGGCGGGCCGACGCGGTAGACGAGGTTCGCGCCGGCCGCCTCCGCCCGCTGGAGGGCGCGGGCGAGCAGCAGCAGGTCGTTCTCCTCCACGCAGTCGACGGCGATCGGCGTGCGGTTGTGCACGGAGGTGAGCCGGTCGACGACGGCGTCCTCATCGGTGCGTAGCATCTCCAGGTCGATGACGACGACGTCCTGCGCCCGGGTGACGCCGGCGGTCTTCTCCTCGACCCACTCGGGCAGGTAGGAGGCCCGGTAACCGAAGGTCTTGTCGGCGGCGAACTCGGTGTCTCCGACGGGCACGAAACCGGTCTGCGCATTGCCCGCGTAGTGGGTGCCGTGCACGGTGATGCGTCCGGCGTCGGGGAAGGCCGGGGACAGGATGACGCCGTCCACCTTGGTGCCGGCGCGTTCCAGCAGGTTGGCGATGGTGTCGGGCTCCAGCGGGAAGTGGCCGCGCAGTGTGGAGTCGGAGCGGGACACGAAGGCGATCTCCCTGCCGACGGAGTTGGCTGCAGCCAGGGCATTAGTGACGACCTCGGTGTTGACGCGGGCGGCCTCGGCTGGGTCGAGGCTGCGCGAGTTTGTCATTACGTAAACGGCGCTGGCGCCGGTGGCGAGGGCCCACGCCAGGTCCTCGACCTCCCAGCCGGTTACCACCGGCAGGTCGGCGACCGACTGGGTGCCGGTGGGGTCGTCGTCGAGGACGACCAGCGCCCTGGTCAGGGCGGCGGATACTTGTACCGGATCGACGGCCGGACCGGCGGGGATGTCGGCGGTGAGCTCGTCCAGCGTCTTCATGAGTGCACTCCTTTGTGACTGATGTTTTCGGATATGAGGTTGTCGGCGTCGTCCGGATTGCCGGCCTCAGGCCGCGCGCCGGCACGGCGGAGCGGTCAGGTTGTGTATTCCAGAAGGTCGTTGGTGGTCTGATCCATGTGGGCGCGCATGGCCGCCTTGGCGGCGTCCGGGGAGCCGAGGCGCAGCGCCAGGAGGATGCGCTCGTGCTGGGCGATGGCGTGGGCGCGCACCTCGTGGTGGGCGGAGGTGACCCGCCGGGCCATCATCAGCTCCTGCCGCAGGGGTGCGAAGGTGGCGTGAATGAAGAGGTTGCCGGTGGCCTCGATGATGTGGTCGTGGAAGGCGAGGTCCGCGGCGGTGGCGGCCTCGACGTCGTCGGCGGCGTCCGCGGCCTTGAGGGCAGCGATAGTGGACTCCATCGCGGTCAGCCGCTCGGGGGTGATGCGGGCGGCGGCGATGCCGGCGCTGCCGACCTCGATCATGCGCCGCACCTCCAGCAGGGCCAGGCCGATCTCGCGCTCCGAGCCTTCGTGGCGGGCGAGGGCGACCAGGCTGGCCAGGTCCTGCCAGTCGGCGGGATCGTTGACGTATGTACCCGATCCCTGGCGGGCCGAGAGGACTCCCCGCGTGATCAGGACCCGGGTGGCCTCGCGCGCGGTGAGCCGGGAGACGGACAAGACGGCGGCGAGCGCCTCCTCCCCCGGTAGAGCCGAGCCCACGGCATAGGTGCCGTCCACGACGCGGCGCAGCAGTTCGGCGACTGCGGTGTCGATGCGAGACGGGGCCATACCAGCTCAACTCCTCTGAGGACTTGAGCATGAGCGTACGCTTCCGGGCGTCGGCTCGCAAGGGCAGTTTCGGTGCGTTTGTTTGAAATTACCTGCGGTTGCCTGCTGTTGCCCGCGGTTTGGCGCAACAACAGCGGCTGGGCGGAGAGCAAACGCGACGCACGCCGACCGTAGTCCTCAGAGGAATAGTGCAGGGCCCGCTCACCTCGGGCATGGTCCGAGTCCTCCCCTCGGCGCCACCCGGCCTCATGTCGACCAAATGTCTGACATAGGTAGTACCTTGGCGTATGATGACTCCATGCGCACCGTGACCAAACGGGACCTCAATCAGCGCACCGCCGTCGTGCTCGCCCAGGTCACCGAAACCGCCGACGTGGTCGTGACTGAGCGCGGCACCCCGCGCTGGCGAGTCAGCGCCGTGCAGGGTGCTTCAAGCGCACTTGCGCGTCTGGAGCGTGAGGGGCTGTATGAGCCTGCGGCCGAGGCCCCCACGCCTTGGCCGTCCCACCCGGGCGGTCCGGCATACACGAGCGCGGAGGCGGACGCCCTGCTCGCCGAGCAGCGCAGGGACCACTGACCATGCCCGCTCAAGTGGTTTATCTCGATTCGTCGGTGGCCCTGCGCACGATCCTGGATGTGCCCGAGCGGAAGCGGGTGCAGGCCTGGATGCAATCACCGGGTATGACGCTCGTCTCCTCGCGCCTGCTGCGCACGGAGGTGATCCGCGTCCTGCGTAGAGAGAACCGACCGCTACGCGACGGGCTTCCGCTGCTCGACCGCGTGGGTCTGATCGACATCACACGTCAGGTGCATACGGTGGCCGAATCCATTGAGAGGCACGTCAAGACCCTGGATGCTCTGCATCTGGCGACCGCTCTTGTCCTGGGTGAAACGAGTGCCGTCGCCACTCACGACGCCACAATGAAGACCGTTGCCGAGAATCTCGGGCTGAGCGTGATCGACCCGGTCGAATATCCGTCCTCCCCGAATTCGGCGTGACCAGCACATCACCCGCCAGCCCACGAGCCCCCGCCGAGGCGAAGAGCCGTCATAGAGGATGTCGAGTCCGCGCAGGCCCCGTTGGCGCCGGCGAGGAGACTCATTGAGTCAGGTGCATGGCAGTGGTAGCTAGCGGAGAATCTGGTGGCTCCGCTTCGGCGCGCTGCCCGCGGCCGAAACCGGGGACAACGCATCCTGCGCGCCTCAACGGACGAAATCGGCCATAACCTCGTATAGGGAGCGGTGCTCACGCAGGTCCTCCAGCGCCTGCATGACGGGGGCGGGCAGATCGGCGTCGTCGGGCAGATAGGACAGCAGCCCGTAATCCGCCCTTACCGTTCCCACCGCCCGGGACCAGCGCAGCGGGGCCAGCGGATCCTCAACCCGGTAGGGCATGGGTGCGTCGGCGACGCCCGCGTCATGTACAGCCTGCTCGCTCGCCGCGACCAGATCGGGCGATTCAGCGTCATAAACGATTCCGCCACCGGGGAAGCGGTGCGACAGCTCGTCGACCAGCCGCCGCACGTCCTCCTCCGCGAAGAAGTAGACCACGCCAGAGGCGACGGCGATCATTCCGGCGTCGGCGTCGACGTCTGCCATCCAGTCGGTGTCCGTCAGAGAGGCGGGCAGTTCCCTCTCACGTGGGTGAGGTGGTAGCCACTCACGCCGCAGGCTCATGACTTCCGGCAAGTCCAGGCAATAGACGCGCGCCGCAGGGGCGTCCAAACCGTCGACGAGTCGGTCCATTCCGCAGCCCAGGTCGACGACGGCGGCGCCGGGGTGGTCCCGAAGGTACCTGCGCACCTCAGTTACCGCAGCCCGATGCCGCAGGGCGTAGATGGCTGCGGGGACGTCACCCAGGTCCGCTGCCGCTAGTTCGGGCATGCACCCTGTCATTCTTTGGGCGAGGTCCTGGGCCCAGGCGTCCTGAAAGCAGTGCGGCCACAGGCGTGCCGCACGCGCTCTACCGAGCAGTGGAGTGAACAGGGTCCGCTGAACCGCCTGACTAAGCGGGCACTAACCATAGTGCCGATCCGAGGCCGACGGTCCCCACACGCCCCGCCCGCGCCTAATGCACCTTGAGGTGCGAGGTGCTTCCTGACACGTCGCCTGCTACGCCGTCCAGGCCAGTGACCCGATGTCTTAATGCACCTTAAGGTGCGAGGTGCTTCCTGACTACGTTGGCGGCGGTAGCCGCACATCGAGTCTTTGAAGTCTTAATGCACCTTAAGGTGCGAGGTGCTTCCTGACCCCTACCCCTGGAAACCGCGTCATACCGCCACTTCCAGAGGCGAGATCGCCACCGACCCCGCAAGCACCCCACGAGACCGACTGGCACCAGGCCAAAACTACCACCTTTCGTTGAAAACAAGCCAAGCGCCACCGACACCCCTCCAACCCCCTCCAGCCACCAACTTTCAACGAAGTCATGCGGAAAAGTCGGGGTCAAAACGTACCAATCTTTGTACCGTAGACCGAATCGTGACCTCCTGGCAGGTGTCACACCAGCCACATGTGTCACATAAGAACCAGGCTGCACACGCGTCACACCTCCTTCCAGGTCCCTCCGCCGTCAAGACAGCCGGTCTCGCGCACCGACCACCAGCACCGCGCGGTCGTTCCGCACCTACGATCATCCCTCAATGTCCCGCAGCAATTGCGCGAACTCGGCAGACCAGGACGCGCTGAGATCCAGGGCGCCGAAGTCGTCCTTACTCTCGCCACAGCCTTCGTTCTCGTTCCTAGCACCGCTTCCTGTCTTCCCCTTGGCATCACATTCCAAGCGCGCGATAAGCGCATCCAGTAAGTCAGCGAAGGTGAATCCCTCGGGAGCGTCCACCCGCAGCTCATCCAAAGCACGCTCCAACGCTTCCTGAACGGTGGAACGCCCATGGGTGATCACCAGTCTGTCGCGCACCTCGTAGGGAAGGCGCAAGAGATCGCCACGTTTTAGACATGCAAACGCAGCTTTTGTGCCAGCTTTCTTCCGCTCGGCTACCTTCTCCTTATTCAGTAGCGTGTCGGGCTCCTGAAGCAGGCTCTGCCCTCTCTTGGAAAGCCGGCGCGCGTGCACGGCCTCTGCCGCAGCCACCACCAGCCGCGCCTGCGTCAGCCAGTCTGCTTCATCGAATAGTAGACGTACCGTGCGCAGCACATCCACAATCACTCCAGCGTGGTCGTCGAGCCTTTCCGCCTGCCGCGCCTGCACGTATTCCTGACGCAACTCTTCGCATTTCTCCGCGAGCGCGTCCATGTCCCGATCACCGGCGGCCAGCACCCGCACAGCGCTGAGCAGGTTGAGGCTGCGCAGGCTGATGGCGGCGGCACGCCGCAAGGCCTCCTCGGCGTCGTTGCGCAGGGCGATCCGGTGAAACTGGGAGGCCGGCTCCTTGATGCCCCGGCCCTTGTCTACGAAGGTCTGGACGAACAGCGGCACAGCGTTGAGCGCGCACCACTCCTGCGCCCCCTCGAGCGCGCCGTAGACCGCAGACTTCTCCCCGGTTCCCACAATCACCACCGCGGACGGCATCTGCTGCGCCAGAACCGCGCCCACACGCTCGCGAACTGTCCACATCGCTTCGGGCACCGCCCGGGCTCCGGAATCCCCCTCACCGTAGTCCAAAAAGCTCCAGCCCGGTTCGGGCAGCTCCCACTCCCGGTGCACGCCGTCGGCGACGACGGTCTGCGCGTTGAGCCAGGCCGTCTTCCTGGATTCGGGATGCGCCGAGTGCAGAATGACGAACTCGACCGGCAGGGCGGGGTGTCCGTCCGGTCCCGCGGCGAACGCGTCCCGCTCCAGCAAGGCCCCAGGAACCGCCCGCCGCAGCTCGCGCTCGGGCTCGGCACGCAGCACACGCTCCGGGATGGTCGGCGACCGGAAGGACCTTCCACAACCGAATATGTACAGGACCGGACGCCGACCCGGCCGCGTCACCCACTTCGGCAGCGCCTCAAGGAGAGCCGGCTCCCCCTCAACTACCGCCCAGTCCTCGGCGTGCGGCGCCTGGCCGTCGTGAACGGTGCGCTTGGCCAGATCGTTGAGCGGCCCGGCGGAGGCGAGCCACGCGGTCGAGCCGGGGCAGTCCTCACCCAGGCGGACGGCCTCCGCCGCAGCGTCGGCAACGACCTCGCCGAGCATCTTCGGTCGACCATTGGCCTTCACGAAGCGCAACGGCGGGCGCGGCTTATCCCCCTTCTGCTCGGCCAGCTCCCGCTCCTTCCCATACAGGCTCCGGTAACGCCGCTCCACCCAGGCCCGCAGCGCCAGGCCGGCGCCGTGGTCGGCGCGCGCCATGTCGGTGACCGCCAGCGCGGCGAGTGCTCCCGGCTCTCTGTCATCCCCGTAGCGGGCGCGGTCCAGGGCGGCAGCGAGCGCCTCCGTCGCCTGCTGCTCCCCCGTCGGCAGCGCGGATGCCGCCCCCGTGGTCTCGGCCCAGTCCGACGCCTGCTTGGGGTACCCGAGGGATCGCAGCCAGTAGAACGGGGCGACCCGGTTGGCGGCGCGCTCCAGGAACACGGCCCGCTTCTCTCCCTCCTCCGGGGCGACGGCGAGCCGCCAGTCCAGGCCCATCTGGTCGGCCAGACCCATGACCGCGAACACAACGGCATTCGCCCCTGCGATGCCGGAGACGATGACCTTCCCGTCCGTGATCGCCCCATCGTCATCCAGCCACCGGTGCAGGTCGTCGACGCACTTCCGTTCGAAGAGATCGCCATGCTGGTAGGCCTCGACCTGTAACGCCAGCCCGAAGTACTCCTCAAGTCTGGCCTTCACGTCGGGGCGGTTGTAGGCCTGCTCCAGCAGCGCAGCCTCGACGTCGGTTTCGGTGCCCTCGCGGCCATTGGCCGTGCCCAGGAGGATTACCCGCACGACGGCGCCCCTGCCGCGCAGTGCCTCCAGCACCAGCGCCAGCGGGGTGCGCTTGAAGCGGCCCGGGCGCCCGCCCTCGTCCGGGGGAATGTTCAGCAGCCTGTTGGACAGCACCTCGGCGTCGGCCTCAGCCACCTGCTGCCGCAGTTCCTTCTGCCGGGCTTCCTGGGCGTGCAGACGTTCGTCCCGTTGCAGCTCGACGATGTCGGTGCCGAGTTCTCCCTGCCCGACCGGGTGAATGATGGTGATCATCGACTCCCCTACGGTTGCTCGCCGTCGGCGCAGAAAACCCCGACCGCCGTCGACGCGCCTGCGCGAACCGATCCCAGGGACACGACCACCGACTGCGGCACGCCCGCGGTCCCCTACCGCCCGGCGGTTGTGCCCCGGCGGAGGCCACAGCCTGACGTCAAACCACTTTGCCAGCGCCCAGGCGACCGCCATGGCCACGACGAGCAGCCCGACACCCGCACCCCACCAGGCCGCCCCTCGCAGGAGGGGACCGCCGTCGTGCAAGTTCGACCAGACCTCCAACACGACCGACAGCGGCAGGCCCACAAAAGCGAGGATACCCACGGCCCACTCCATGGCGCGGGCGGAGTCCTGCTGCTCGCGCTCCAGCTTCTCCCGCCGGCGGTCGCGCTCCTGCCGCTCCTTGTCAGCGACGTGCTCCTGGCGCTCAATCAGGGTCTGTACGCTCTCCTGCAGCAGCCGCGCCTGCTGGACGGTCTGTTCCACCGCCCGGTCTAGACCCCCTGCCTGCTGCATCCAAGCCAGCACCATGTCGGCCTGTCGGTGCCGGGTGACATCGATCCACCATTCAGAGGCGAGGAACGAGACCGCCTCGCCGTCGAGCCGGATCGCCCTGGCGATGACAGGATCCAAGTACTTGGTCGCCACGTCCAAGTTCCCCGACGGCCCGATCTTCTCGGTCGCCACCCTCAGCTCCTGTGCGGTGGCCGCGAGGCTGAGGGAGAGTGCGCGCACGCGCAGCCGGTCCAGGACCACCAGCAGGTACACGTCCAGGTCGGTGGAACACATCTTGAGCATGGCCTCCAGAAGGAAGCCGTCGTCCTGGCGCGGCAGGTAGGCGGCGCCTCGCTCCCACACACTCACCGCCCAGCTCTGCGAGAGCACGTGAATGTTCTTCTTCGCCCGGGAGTAGCGTTCCTCCCCCAACTCGAAGCCCGTGGGAGACGGCAGGCTCCCCCACTGCCAACCCGCCGCCGTCAGCACCGGCAGCGGCAGCCTCGCACTAGACGTTCTTCCGGCCATCGCCTGGCGCAGATCGTCGAGCGGCTCGGAGCCCACCGGCACCTCCAGGCGCGCGCCGAGACTCTCGGGGGTCTCCCCGAACTCAGGGATCCACCGCCGACTCACCTCCCGAGGCACCCACGTCAGGGTGAACAGCGGGGCGGAGAACCAGGACTTCCGCGCGGTGTGCTCAGCCGCCAGCGTCACCCGTGCCGGACCGCACACGTCGGGACGCGCCAGCAGTTTGTTGATCGTCTCGCAAATGCCGACCACCCGGCTCGGGTGGCGGACGGCGTCGTAAAAGCGCTCATAAGACCGCTCATCGGGTGGCTCTTGCGAGTCCTCATCCGCGTGAGCACCTTCCGAGTGCTCGCCATCCGTCTGCTCGTCATCCGCCGGCTCGCCGGGCAGCCGCTCGACATATGTGCGCGGGACGACGGCGTGCACCACCAGGATCGCCGTCCCCGCCCCGTCGCCATTCGACACGCGCAGCGCCTCCAGAGCGCCGATGCGCAGCACCCGCTTGTTGTCCTTGTCGCGGTGATCAACCAGCTTGTGCAACTCCAGGGAGCGGCGGTTGTCCGCGCCCGGCGGCGCGTCGTCCCCGTCCCGGCCGCTTCCCAGCAGGCGCTCGGCCACCTCCGGGTGGAAATAGGCGGCACGCATGCCCCGGTACGTCTGCCGCAACTTGTCATGGCGGTCCCTGGCACGGAAGCTCAGGGGCTTGGCGGGCCAGTTCCCGAAGGCCTGACTCCAGCCACGATGCACCTCCACCTCCCACACCAAGACCACGCGCATCTCATCGGGGTCCTTCAAGTGGATGAAGCCGGTGCGCGGCGGCCGGCTCGGGGCAGCCCCTTCCGTGGCCGGACGTTCCCGCTCTTCGGTCATCGGCCCTCCTCGTCCCATTGAGGGCCCGCATCCCCACCGCCCACGGCGGCGGCGTCGACCGGCCGCGGCAGGCAACCCAGGCGGCGAGCACCGACCACCTGCCCATCGGCGTCCCGGATCAGATCATCGGGCCAGACCAGGTCGGTGCGCTGCGGGAAGTGCTCGGCCACCACCCGGCTGGTGACGTAGACCGTGCCGGGCTGGGGTGCGGGCAGGGGCGGGTCGATTCCGAGCCAGGTGGCGCCGACGGCGATGGGCACCTCCCGCGCACCGGTCGCCTCGCCGGGGTGCTCGGGGTCGTAGACGGTCAGCGTCTCCTGCCGCCCGTCCGACAGCAGCAGCCGGGGCACGACGGCGGCCCCCGGCAGCCGCAGCGGCCCGCCGTCCAGGTGCAGGATCACCTCGTGCGGGGTGAGGTTGACCAGAGCGAGAGGTTCTGCGGGTGTCATGCGCGCTCCTCCGCCCAGTGCCGCAGTGCCCGGAACCTCTCGGCCCACGACTCGTCAAGACCGGTGGTCAGACGCTTGGGGCCAGCCTTCACAGACTTGATGGCACACCCAAGCAGGTCCACATAGCCGAAGTCATCATCGACGTCGACGAACCTGTTGCGCATCACCTCCCGCACCGCCTCATCGACCTGGCTGTCTCCGTGAGTGAGACGCACTTCGTTCCTGACCTCGTACAGAAGCCGCAGCAGGGCTCCGCGACTACATGCCTCCACTCCATGTCTCTGTGCCGAGTACGCCTTGACGTCCTGCCACGCGTAACGCTCTCGGAACAGCGTTTCGGCGGCCTTCTTGCCCCGTCGCGGGAAGTCGACCGCCTCGGCTACAACAACCACCAGGCGTGGATCGACATCCCCCTCGGTTTCCAGACAGAGTTCATGGACCGTATCCATGACGGACAGCAGTACGCCCGCATGCGCATCGGGATCCTTGGCGTTGACCGCCGCCAGGTACTCCTTGCGCAACTCATCACACGCCTGGGCCCACACATCCATGTCCTGGTCGCCGGCGCTGAGCACCCGCACGGCACTGAGCAGGTTGAGGCTGGAAAGGCTTGCGGCCGCCGCCTCGCGCAGTGCCGCCTCGGCGTCGTTGTGCAGGGCGATACGGTGGAACTGCATTCCCGACCGCTTGATGTTCTGCCCCGGCTGGACCGAGGTCTGCACGAACAGCGGGACTGCGTGCTCGGCGCACCAGGCCTGGGCTGCCTCGAGGGCGCCGATCGCGACCGACTTCTGCCCCGATGCCACGATGGCGACTGCTGACGGCTGCTTGGTGCGGAGTACTTCACGAAGCATTACGCTCACTTCGCCAGCCAAGTCATCAACCGGCGCGAAATCATTACTCTCCGCTCCTCCGTAGTCGATGATGTCCACCCCGGGCGCGTACAGGTCCCCCGGCCTCTTTGCCAAAAGCGCGGAGGCACAGGTTTTGACCGCCGTCTCCTTCGATCCAGGGGACGCCGAGTGCAGCAGCAGAAAATCGACGTCGCCAACACCGCCGCCCTCAAGCATCCCTCCGGGCACGGCGCGCCTGAACTCCTCATCCGGTCCGGCATCCATGACGCGCTCGATCACCGACGACCGCTGGTAGTTGTCACCCATGCCGCAGATGTAGAGGACTCTCCCGCGCCCCGGCCAGTGCATCCAGGATGGAACTCGCTCTCCCAGTTCGGGGACCTGATTGACCGTCGCCAAGTCGGATGCCGTCGGCGCCGCAGCATCATGGACGGCGCGGTTGCCAACCGGCCTCAGGCGATCACCTGTTGTGAGAAGCCACGCGGCCGAGGTGGAGCCCTGGTCCAGCTGCTCATCGCGGACCAGGCCCAGCACCTTGCCCAGTTCCTTGCCCGGCAAGCGCTTGAACACGCTACTGATCTGATCGTCCTGGGCGCGCCCTGCGTTCTCCTCGGCCAGCAGGGCCTCATAGTGCTTCTCCACCCAGGCGCGCACGGCCAGACCAGCGCCGTTGTCCGCCCGGGTCATCTCCACCGCCACCAACGAAGCAAGGTGCTCATCGGTGGCCGCGGCCAACGCCTCTCCCCTCTCCTGCCCCGCACCGCCGAGCACCGCCTGGAGATCCCGAAGTAGCCGCGTGTGCTCCTCGTCGATCAGTTCCTCTCGGCCGTTCTGCCGGGCCCACTGAGCGGCTTGCTCCAGATAGCCCAGGGCACGTAGCCAGTAGAAGGGCGCGTTGCCGTGGTGACCGCGACGGATCAGGCGCGCCTCGGCGTCGTCAGGACTCCCGGCAACCGCCAGACGCCAGTCGTAGCCGAGGTGGTCGACCACTCCCATGGCGCTCAGGCACATCATGGTTGCCCCGCCGATCATGGACACCACCACGGGGCTGTCCGCAGCAGTGCCGTGCGCCGCCTCAACCCAGCTGCTGAGGTCTCCGCGGCCTACCTGCTCGTTCAAGTCGCCGTCGGCGTGAAGCTCCGCTATCACTTCTAACCCGTACCGTTTATGCAGAGCCGCTCTGATCTCGTCACGCTCCAGAAGCGAAGCAAGGGCCTTGGCAATGTCTGCCGTGGCCCCGTAGCCGGAACTGCTACCGAGCAACAGCACGCGTACCTGCCCCTCGTGGCCATCGTCCTGGATCGCTCCCAGTTCCAGGGCCAACGGCGTCCACACGAACCGACTCTCAAGCTCTTCAGCCACCGCACCGCGGAGCAGGAGGTCGACGGCCTCGCACCCCGCACCGCCCGCTGCGGCATTCTGCAGCGTTGTGACGCCGGCACACCTGGCTTGCTGGCGCTGTTCCCCCTCGAGTCTCAGGATGTCGCTACCCAGGTCGCCTTCGCCGACGATGTGAACTAGCAGGGTCATGTCAGGTCCTCTCCGGACAGTGAGCAGGGTGGCTCGCACGGGCCGAGCGGATCGGCATGCCTGCGACGCCGGTCGCCTGTCCCGCGTTGCGGAACGCTACCACCAAAGGCGTGGCGCCACTCACGATCAAGTGGCAGACTGCACGCGTCCCACCTTCCGTCCCGTCCTGCCCCGAGAGGATCCCCATGCAGCTCGTCATGATCGAGACCAACGGGAACCAGAACTACATCTTCTCCTCCCCGCGCCTGCGGGAGAACATCGGGGCTTCGGCGCAGCTGACGTGGCTCGAGGACTGGACGCAGGAGGTTCTCGACACCACGACCATCCCCGCCGCCGTGGCAAGGGCGTTCCCGGAGGGCGCGCCCGATCTGCCGTGGGTCTCGCGCTCTTCGGGCAAGGTCATTTTCTTGGCGGACTCCGTGGACAGTGCGCGGGAGGTGATCGGCCGAGTCACCCGAATCGCGCACAGCCGGGCACCGGGTATCGACGTAACCGGGGTTTACGTCGAGATGGACAGCGTCTACGTAGACGATGAGGACCTCCGCCGGGTGCACATGGCCGCCAACGAGCATGCGCTCGATCGCCCACCCGCCGGCGCTCGCTTCTCCCAGATGCCGTTTCTAGTGCGCGCCCAGGACTCGTCCCTGCCCGCCGCGCCGCCGTTCGACAAGAAGAAAGTCGACGACGAGGCCACAGCCGACCTCTCAATGGCCTACTCGCTCCCCAGCCGCGTCAAGCGCTACCACGCCGCCAAAGCCCGTAAGGACCTGGTGGACCGTGCGCTCGCCGACCATGGCAGCCTGTGGAAGGAGCATCCCTACAGGGACAATACTGACCAACTCGGTGAACTGCTGGTTCGCGACCTCCGCAACCTGGAGAAGCTCTTCGACACCGATCCCGAGTTCGGCGACGACCGCCTGTCCAAGGTCGCCGTCGTGCACATTGACGGTAACGGGGTGGGCGCGATCATGAGCCACCTGAAGGAGGCGAAGCAGAAGGTCCCCGAGAACGTCTTCAGCGAGGCGACGGGTGTGAGCCAAGGCGACGACGACGCCCTCCGACGCTTCCTCCTGCAGATCAACACTCGCCTGGCGGGTGCCATGGAGACGGCCTTCTACAGCGCCTGGGCGCAGGTCTCCCTCTGGTCCGCCAAGGATGACGAGCTGCGTGGACGACGAGTTGAGGACCACGGTTACCGGGCCGTGCCAGTGGTCCCGGTGATCCTTGGCGGCGACGACGCCACCGTCATCACCGAAGGCACCTACGCACTCCCCTTCACCGCCGCATTCCTGGAGGCCTTCGAGCACGAAACCGCCGCCGACCCCCTACTCTCGGAGCTCGGAAACCGGGACGGTCACATGACCGCCGGCGCAGGCATCGCCGTCGTCAGGCACGCCTTCCCCTTCCACATCGCCTACGACCTCGCGGAAACCCTGATCAAGAAGGCCAAGCAGGTGGGCAAGGCCGCGGATGCGAACGCGTACTGTTCCACGCTCACCTTCCACGCCCTGTTCGACTCGACCCTCCTGGACGACGAGGCTCTGATCGACTCCTACTCATCATTCACCGAGCGCCCCTACCGATTCGTCACCAAGGACCACGACGCGCCGGGGAACATGACCTGGCATGAGGCGTGCCGCCTGACCGCGCTGTTCACCGGCGTCGGCAAGGTACTTCCCGACAAGAGCACGGATCCGGCCACCTGGCGCATTGAGTACGTCTCCGACCCCACGCAGCGCGTGCCGTTCCCGAAGACGCGCGCCGCCCGCATTCGCCAGTACATGTCCGAGGCGGCTAATGCCCCCGAGCCCGCGGCACAGCCGGCTCCCGAGGCGCCGGTCGACGACGACGTCGAAAAGGGGATTAACAAAGGCACGGCCCCGGAGAAGTCACCCGGTGAGCGAGTCAAGGACGAATGGGATGCCATCCTCGGAAGCTCCGATGAGGACCTGGTAGCACTCGCGAAGGCACTAGGTAACCCCGACGCGCTGTTCGACCTGCTCGAACTGGCGGACCTCCTGCCCGTGTCCTACCTGCAAGACCAACTCACTTCCACCGCTGACATCCAGGAGGCAGGGGAATGAACCGACCGGACTCAAAGCTGACCTTCCCGGTATCCGTGACCTTCACGAGCGACTGGGGCATCGGCACCGGCACCGGCGTCGTCGGCGGCGTCGACTCCCGGGTTGAGCGTGACAGCGACGGACGCCTGGTGGTGCGGGCAACCGGGCTGACGGGCGTCATCCGTGAACAGGCACAGGTCGTTGCCGAGGCCCTGGATGAGGGACGCTCATCCGGACCCTGGCACCGCTTCGTGACCGCGTTGTTTGGCACCGCCGAGTATCCGCGGCTCGTGGCCTTCTCCGACGCCCGGGCGGACGACGCCGCCTTAGGCCCTCATGAAGTAGTCAGCGTCTCCATCGATGAGAGGACGGGGGCCGCCAAACCTGACCACTTGCGCATCATTGAGCGAGCTCCGGCCTGCAAACTCACCGGCTCGGTCACCCTGCTGGATACGAACATGCAGGGCGCCGCAATCGTCTGGAGCGATGCTCAGCGCGACGCCGCCCTCCTGGTCCTGTCCCTGGCCGGGAGCCTGGTGCCCGCGATCGGGTCGGATCGCAGCAACGGTGACGGCGCCTGCGAGATCGTCGTGGACGAGCACGCCAATCCGGAAGACTTCAAGGAGTGGTGCACCAACGCGCTGAAACAGCGCCCCCAGCCCGCCCCCGAAGCGCCGAAGCCGAGTTCTCAAGCAATCGAGGCGCCGCGTCTTTCCGAGCGAGCCGAGACCGACCAGCGGCAGCGGTTGGTGCTGCATATTCACCTGGACTCTCCCGTCGTCTCATATGCGGTTCCCCTGTCGAATGAGATTCCCTCGGAGGACTTCCTGCGCGGCACGGTGCTGTTGCCCTGGGTGCATGGTCGGCTCAGGCATGCGGCGGCCCAGAAGTCCCGCGAAGTCCAGCGCCTGGTGCGCGATGCGGTGGTCAACGGCGACCTGTACGTCTCCGATGCGCTGCCAGTATTCGCGGGCATCCGCGGATTACCCGTCCCCCTGGTGCTTACCTCCGAAAAGGTAGCGGATGAGGGCGCCGCTCCCCTCGTGTGGAATCGACTCATTGGTGTACCGAGCCCCGAGCAGACACACAGTCCGAAGCGGGGCGGATACGTGTTCCCCACCGGTGGCGACGCCAATGAACCGGTCCCGCTTGGCTCGCCACCTCTGGTGGGACGCCAGGCGACCGCGCACAACCCTGCCACGGGCACCGCGGCCATCGGGCAGCTGTTCCTGGTGCGCGCACTGCCGGCGGGAATGGACCTGGAGGCGGAGATCATCCTGTCCGAGCGCCTGGCGGGTGTTTTCGACGGCGAGCTCACCGAGTTGCTGTCGCGCCCGGCTCAGCTCGGCTCACGCAGACTTACCGGCACATTCGGTAGAGCCACCTGCAACGCCGACGGCGCAGCCACATGGACTCCCGCACCCAGCAGCGGTTGGGACGAAGAGGGCATGACGACGCTTTGGTTCACCTCCGACGTCCTTCTGCGGTCGGCTCAATTGGGAGCCACCGGCACCCTGGATGACCTGGTCGCCACCCTGCGCAATGCGGGGGCACAGATCCAACGGGTGGCTCGCTCCGCCGTCGAGGATCGGTACGTAGCCGGCCTGCGCCACCGACGCATAGACACCTGGTCGGCGGCGAGTCATCAGCCACGGCCCACCCGGTTGGCAATCCAAGCCGGCTCGGTAATACGGGTGAGGCCCGCTCCGGGGGCGGACCCCGGCCAGGTACTTGAAGCTTTGAGGCGGCTTTCCTGCACCGGTATAGGGGAGCTTCAGGCTCAAGGCTTTGGACGCTTCGTCGTCGGCCATCCGCTGCTCGCCCGGGAGAAGTTCGTGAGCTCGCCGGCCAGGGACTTCATCCCCGGTTCCGCCCCAGGTATCCGTAACGAAGGTGAGGAGTCCAACCGATGAGCGTGACCAGGTACGAGCTCACCGTCCATCTGAAGACCGATTCACCCATCCACTCCGGAGGTCCCGAGGAGGAAGTCGACCGCAGCCGGATTAATGGCGGCGGCGATGACTCGGAGGGAACCTCAACCGCAAACCCAGGCGACGCCTCGCAGCGGGGCGACGATTCCAAGCGTTCTTGGACTCCCCGCAGATTCTCGCGCGACGGAGTCGGCAACCCTGTACTGACCGGGCGATCGATCAAGGGGGCCCTGCGCGCCGCCGTACAGCACCTCGCGAAGGCAGACAGTGGCGACGACGACGGCGCCAACCTCGACGCGCTGTGGGGGTCGCTCGACCACGCCTCAGCGCTCACGGTCCACCCGATTACGCTCTCATCGGTCGCGACGGCCGACAAGCTGCCATTGCGGGCGGGAATCGCCGTCGACCGGTATTGGGGCACGGCCGCCGACACGGCCCTATTCGCGCACGAGATCGTCCCGCAGGGCGAGAAACTGACCCTGCGCATCACCGCGACTACGGGAAGCGTCCTGACGACTGCCTCCAGCTCCTCGAACCAGGACGGCGAACACCCGGAAGAAGATCGGGCCAGGCGCGATGCGGAGCACGCCAAGAAGGACACGGCCGACGCGGCCAACGTAGAGCGACTGTTCTCCGTGATCCTCGGCGCGTTGGAGGCGGGCCTGGTCTCCTTCGGTAAGCGGAAGGGCGCGGGCTGGGGCCGAGTCCGGATCAATCACGACGTCGCGGAGCCATGGAGCCTCAAACGCACACAGCTCGATTCACCCACCGGCCTGACTACATGGCTGGACGGAGGCAAACTTACTCGTATTCAGGCCTTCGCTGTCACGCCTCCCGAGCGGATTCGCATAGCGATCGCGTGGAACAGCCCGACGGGCATACTGGTGGCCGAGACCAAGAAGGACGAACCACCCAGGCGCAACGATTACGAGCCCGGCGGCGAGCTCAAGAAGACGGACCCCACCCTTCCGCTGCGCACACATCCCTCGACCGAGCCGAAGGGCAAGAGCACCGGCCCACTGGTGATCCCGGGCAGCTCCGTCCGCGGTGCCCTACGCGGCCGCGCGAGCCGAATCGCCAGGACGATCCTGTACGCAGATGTGGATGCCTCCTCGAAACAGGAGCCGGACTGGTCCAGGCTTGATGTCCACAAGCAACTGGCCGACGACGCACTGCTGGTCAGGCTGCTATTCGGCACCACGGCGCACCGCGGCGCCCTGACGGTGCTGGAGACACTGGCAACGGTGGCCCAGAAGGACGAGCCGAAGGCACGAGAAGTGACGCACAACGCCGGGGACCGCTGGACCGGCGGTGTGGCGGGCGGCGCCCTGTACAGCGAGAAGTTCCCCCTGGTGAACTGGAACGACATTCGGTTGGAAGTCGACCCGCAGATGCTGCTGACGGGCGTACCTAACGGCGGGAACATCGACTACCAACGCGCCGCCCTGTGCCTGCTCGGACTGGTTCTGGCCGAGCTGTCCACCGGCACCCTGCCGCTGGGCAGTCGCGGCACCCGCGGCATGGGCCAGGTAGAGGTGACCAGGATGCGCATTGAGGGGCCTGACGGGCTCATCGCGGGAGGCAAGTGGGAGTTCGCCGCCGACGGCAGCCTCAGCATCGCGGAGCAACTTCTCGACCGGCTCCGCCACATCAACGACCAGATCAAGGTCGACACCCCGGAGGGCTGGTCCGCCCTTCTCAACGGCAAGGGGAGGCAGTCATGAACGACCAGGCAAGGTCCGTACTCACCACTGTCCTGGAAGAGGGCGCATGGTCTGTGCGGCAGTGGCCCGGCGATGCCGCGGCGGAGACGGTACATTCCGCGCTCGGCCGCGTCACGGACCTTGGCGACCGTGTACAGGGAATCGCCTACACCACCTCCGGCGCCATGTCGGTCCACACGGCGACGCCGGAGCTGACGACCCGGCTGGATGGACGGGATCAACCGATCCCCCTCGACTCCGTGTACGAGTTGCGCCTGTGGGCCGTTATAGATGAGGCAGCCGAAGACGGCTTGCTGGCGCACGAGTTGCGCTGGCTCAACGGGTCGGGTACCGCGGAGATTCGCGTCGGGGGCCAGGAGTTGTTGTCCGCCAACGGCGACGCGGGGTGGCAGACCACGAGGTGCTGGACGCGATCCAACAGCTATCTGCAGCACGGGGCCACCGCGCCGTTCGATGTGCCGTCGAAGGCCATGACCAGCGTTGAGGTCTTCACCGAAGAGCCCACCTATGGGAACACCGTGTTCGTCGACGAGATCATGACTGGAAGGTGGAGCTGAAATGGTCGAGTTCGGGGACTTCCACTCCGCAGTCAACCGCATCCCGATGCCGCGCGAAAAGGCGGCTGGCCTGGCTGATCGCGGAGTTCTGTCAAAGGACCTCTTCAAGGACCGGGCCTCCCGCGGCCACGACCGTCTTGAGCCCGATCGCTGGTCCGGGTCGATCGACCTGGAGATGACGGTGCGCACACCGCTGGTGTTCGGGGAGCAGAAGGACCTGGCCGTCACGGTGCCACTTGAGGAGGACGGCAAGACGCTCCGAGTGCCGCCGACCATGGTCAAGGGCATGATCTCCCGTGCCTATGAGACCCTCACCTGTTCACGCTTCCGCGTGTTCGGCGACATCCCCGATGCACCCCAGGGCAACCGCCGTCGCAAGGCGGACACCAAGCCGCTGACATACCGGGGTGATGCCGCCAGTGCGCTCGGCCTGGTGCCCATCCGTATCTGTGGGGAGGAGGATGACGGCCTGGTGGGTGAGCTGTTCTACGGAGACACGCTTGTCACCAACGACTATCGCGATGACAGAGGCCGAACCTATCCGACAATGCGTGCGGCCTCGCTCCAAGGTGGCCCGGTGGGGCCGGCAAACCTGCTTGTAAGCGCCCAACGACTCACGAAGATGACGCCGCACGGCGCACATATCCGCTGTCATCTCTCACTCTGCTTGCACGGGGACCGTGGTAAGGGCGCGCGCTACGCCTACTGGCAGGTGACCCACATCATCACTGACGCGGGCGAGACACCGCTGTTCGACATCCCCGATTCGGTAACCGTCGTCGACGAACTGGATGATGTCCAAGGCTATGTGTGCCGTACTGCGCCGGATGACATGAGGCCGAACCACCTGTTCCCCAGGAAACATGACGAACGGTTCTTCTTCGATGTTTCGCGTCAGGGACCGAAGAAGGTAACCATCGAATCCGATGTCTGTAAGGCTTACGCAGCTGTGGTACGCAGCTATGTTTACCAGCGGAAGCAGGACCCCCCGCGGAAGCGCCACGAGCCGAACCGGGCGACTCGAGCCGCTCAGAAGGACGCATCCGCAGCGAAGCTCAAGGTCAAAGACCTCGCCTTCGCAGTTGTAGACGACAGCGGCCCCGAGCCGGTTGTGCTCGAGGTCGTCCCGGCGATGATCGGACGCCATGCCTACAGCGCTAGCCCGTACCGCCTCGCCCTCGAGCAGGGTGCGGTCCCCGTATCGACAGCCGAGGAGGCCTCCGCCGCTGACCGACTCTTCGGCTACGTCGTGCCAGATCCGGTGCCACAGGCTGCACGTGGAGATGTGGCCGCACGTGGGCGTATCACCGTGGGAAAGGTCGACGGGTCCGGGGCACGGATCAGCCGCGATCGCAAGACACTCACGCCGCTGCTCGAGCCCAAGCCCGGATCGGCTCGCCGTTTCTTAACCGGCGGCGATGGTGGAACCCCCTCCTCAAAAGGCAGCACCAATGCGCTCAAGCGGTCGGAGTACTTCTCCCCCGGGCAGCTGCTGGGGGCAGCTGCGTATCCGGTCCACCGCAGCGTGCTCGACTCGCGGAAGTTCCCCAAGCAGGCCACAGCGCCGGCGGTGATGAACGGCCGCGAGCAGCACAACGCGGATGTGCAGCTCACCGCGAAGTCGTGGGTAGAAGTCGGCAGCGTGCTGCGGTGCACCGTGTCCTTCACCAACCTGAGCCACGATGAGCTTGCCGCTCTCATTTGGGTCCTCACCCCGGAGAACCTAGTTCCCGAGTCGGAACAGGACTCTGACCGCTCCAAGTGCGGCTACCTGCGAATGGGCCTAGCCAAGCCCTTCGGTCTCGGGGTAATGGAGGTGCGTATCGCCCGCGGCGGTCTGCGTGCGCGTCGGGGTGCCGATCTGTCCGACTCCTATGCGACTCTCAGCGGGTGTCTGGGCCTCGATGACCCGGTCGCAGAGCCAAGCGACTTCACGCTGTCCCACTCGTCGAACCTCAACAAGACACCATGGGTAGAGGCGATGCAGCGTGCAGCCTACGGCTATGCCGACGGCATTGAGGTCCGGCACATGACTCTTAACGAGAACAAGGAGAACAACCAGACCAACGGACGTACCGGCGAGCCCCATCCCGGAAAGGGAATCGGGCCTCGCGATATGTTCGGCCCACACTCGACCAAGCCTCTCCACATCGACAAACGCCCGCAGAGCCATGGTCGGCCGCCGTACCCGGGCAGCATCCGTGGTCGGCGGCGCTGAAGAAGAGAACAGAATGAATTGGCACCACGCCTACAACGGCATCCCCACGGTCCGTGACACGGGCGGGAAGACCGGCACGGGGTTTGCCGGCGACGGCGCGCCGTCTGGGCAGGATCGGCTTGCGCCGGATACCGTCTCCGGCGAGTTGGCGCTCACTATCACCGTCGCTTCTCCCACGATTCCGGGGCAGAGCACTGCGGATAGACGGGTGGTGGTGGCCTCGCGCAGCGGAGACCCGGAGGGTGCCCGCACTTGGGAAGATGCCACTATTCCTGTAACCACGCTCAAAGGGGTCCTCTCCTCCGCGTACGAGGCGGTCACCGCTTCGCGCATGCGCGTATTCGCGGACCACGACCATGTGCTCACCCACCGGCACACCACCCAGGAAGCCACCACGCTCTATCCGGTGTTCCTGGTCGATGACAACGGACCACACGGCGTTTCCGAAACTGGATTGAGCGCACGTCTGATGCTTGGACTCAACGACCCGAAAGACGTGAGGCGTAATTGGGACCGCCCGAACTACGTTTGTGCCGCTGTTCTGCCCAACGACCCGCGGTCTGCCACCGCGCTCTACGACTCAACTGGCGCCTGGATGTACTCAGGTTCGCGCAAGCGTGATAACCAGGAGCGCAAGCGCGGCGTCTCGACGACCGACGTCAACAAACGGCTGGACAAGCTGCGCACGGCCACCCCACACCTCAAGCCAATCACCTTCACCGTACAAACCGAGAAGTTCTACGACTCACAGCGCGCAGTCGTGGCGAGCATTGACGGCGAACGCTTCTGCGGGACACGAGACGAAGATACTCCACCCTCCTCCGAGGAATACACCGGAGTCGTCGTTAGACTTACACCACGTGGCTCTCGCCCACTTATCGGAACCAAATACAACGAATTCGTGTTCTTCGACACCGAGAAGAATCGAACGCGCCGCCCTGTAAGCACCGACGTCCTTGAACAATTGGTTGAGGTTATTCACAGCTATTTGCTTAACATACGTCAACTCATAGAACTGTGTTGTCTCATGACTTCTGGGACTGTTGGATCTCATGACATCTGGGAGTGTCAGAAGTAGTGAGATTCTG